>JASHSZ010000393.1 GCA_030040815.1 Streptosporangiaceae bacterium | reverse complement strand
TGCTCGCGGCGCTGCCGCCGGAAGAGGCCGAACGGGTGCTCAGCGAGCCGAGCCGGTCCGGGATCGTCCCGCGGTGGCAGCCGGACGCAGCACAGCGCGCCGCAGAGCTGCGGGACGTCAGGGCCCGCGGCTGGGCGCTGGCCGACGAGGAGCTGGCGCCCGGCATCCGGTCGGTCGCCGCGCCGCTGCGCGACGGCAGCGGGCGCGTGATCGCCGCGATGAACGTCAACGCCCACGCTGCCGAGACCTCGGTGGACAAGCTGACCCGCGATTATTTGCCGCTACTGCTACAGGCAGCCGGGGCGGTCAGCGCGGACTGGGCTCGCTATCTGGCCGCCCCGCAGGTGACGCTCGAGACCACCGGGGCGGCAGTGTCATGACCGAACACGACGCAGCCGCCGCAGTGCCGTCGTTCCCCACCTCGATCGGAATCTCGGACCCTGACGCCATCACCGTGCTCGGCAGCGATCTGGCCGCGGACCTGATGGGCCGCATCAGCTTCACCGAGCTGGCCATGTGGCTCGTCACCCAGCAGCGGCCGACGGCTGGTCAGGTCCGCGTGCTGGACGCCGTGCTCGTGGCGCTGGCCGACCACGGGTTCACGCCGACCGCGATCGCCGCGCGGCTGACCTACCTGAGCGCACCTGACTCCGTGCAGGGCGCGCTCGCCGCCGGCCTGCTCGGCGGCGGATCGCGGTTTCTGGGCGTGACCGAGGACACGGCCTTGTTCCTGGCGCAGGCGCTGGCTGGGAAACCGACGCCGGCGGACGACGCGGGCTTCGATGCGCTGGCGCTGGCCGCTGTCGAGCGGGCTCGCGCGGAGCATCGGTTCGTTCCCGGCCTCGGTCACCACCTGCACAAGGTGACCGACCCGCGCACGCCGAAGCTCATCGCGATCGCCGCGGAAGAGGGGTTGCGCGGGCCGCATCTGCGGCTGTTCGAGGCGATTGGGCGCGTGCACCCTCAGGTGCTCGGCCGCACCCTGCCGCTGAACGGCGCCGGCACCTGTGGCGCCGCGCTGGCCGATCTGGGCCTGCCGCCGGAGCTGCTCCGCGGGTTCGCGCTGCTGGCGCGGACGGCAGGCCTGCTCGGGCATCTCGCCGAGGAACGCCGGCGGCCCATCGGCATGGATATCTTTCAGACCGTCGAGCAGCACGCCCGCTACGTCGAGCCCCAGGAGGCCTAACTCCATGATCACGGAGACTTGTCCGTGCCCCCACGCAGGTAAGTCTTCGCGATCATGACGGACTAGGGCTCGAGGCCGAGCTCGGCGAGCACGGCAGTGGTGTGCTCGCCGAGCGCGGGCACGGGGCCCATGACGGGCTCGCGGCCGGGCACGGTCACCGGGGGCAGGACCGCCCGGACCGGCCCGGCGGGGGTGTCGACGTTGCGCCACCGGTCCCTGGCCGCGAGCTGGGGATGCGCGGCGAGCTCGGCCGGAGTCCGCAACCGCGCGGTGGCAATGCCGGCCGCGTCGAGCATGGTCACGACCTCGTCAGTGGGCATGCTCGCGAGCACGGCCTCGATGATGGCGGTGAGCTCGTCGTCGTGGCTGACCCGGTCGGTGTTGGTGGCGAACCGCGGGTCGCCGGTGAGCCCGGGCTGGCGCAGCACCTCGGCGCACAGGACGGCCCATTCGCGCTCGTTCTGCAGGCCGATGAACACCTGCCCGTCGGCGGCCTGGTAGGGCCCGTACGGCGAGATCGACGCGTGCCGCGCGCCGGTGCGCTGCGGCGGCCGCCCGCCGTACTCGGTGAACAGGACGGGCTGGCTCATCCATTCGGCGAGCGCGTCCAGCATCGCGACCTCGAAGGCGCAACCCGCTCCGGTGCGCTCCCGTTCGTATAGGGCGGTCAGCACGCCGGTATAGGCGTACATGCCAGCTGCGATGTCGGCGACTGAGATTCCCGCCCTGCACGGCACCTCTGGCGTGCCGGTCACCGACAGCAGGCCGGCCTCGCACTGCACCAGCAGGTCGTAGGCCTTCTTGCTGGCGTAGGGCCCGTCCGGGCCGTACCCGGACACCGAGCAGCAGATCAGCCGTGGATGCCGGGCGCGCAGCGTCGCCGCGGACAGGCCCAGCCGGTCGGCTGCGCCCGGCGCCAGGTTCTGCACGAACACGTCAGCCCGCGCCAGCAGCGCGGCCAGCACTCGCTGGCCGCGCTCGCTCTTGACGTCGAGCTCGACCGACTCCTTGCCGCGGTTGAGCCAGACGAAGTAGCTCGCCTGGCCCAGCACCGCGTGGTCGTAACCGCGAGCGAAGTCGCCCGCCCCGGCGCGCTCGAGCTTGATCACGCGCGCGCCCAGGTCAGCCAGCTGCCGGGTAGCGAACGGCGCCGCGACCGCCTGTTCCAGCGACACCACCGTGACGCCTGCCAGCGGCAGGATCGCGGGGGGCTTCGGGGGGTCGTCCGGCCGGGCTGGTACGGCGCGGGGCTTCGGGGGGTCGTCCCGCCGGGCGGGTCCGCCTGAGGGCTGCCGGGAGTCGTCTGGCACGGCGGTCACGCCCGCGCCGGCCCACGGCCGGGCAGGAACTCGCGCAGCACGTCGGCTGCGTTCTGCCAGGTCCAGCGTGACCAGTCGGTGTCCAGGCCGGTCAGGCAGTCGGCCAGTTTGGCCGCCAACTGCGCCGCAGTGGGGGGTCGGGCGGGGGAGCCGGGCGGGTACTGCAGGGCCGCGTGATGAACGACTCCGTTCCCGGCATGGATTTTGAGCTGCAACTGCCCGTCGAGCAGTCCGTCCCCGCCGGGATCAAGCTCGGTCTCGACGAGGCCGACCAGTCGTCGTGCCGCGGGGCGCCGCACCGCAGCGTTGGTGAAGCTGGCGAAGCCGGGGTGGCGGTCGAGCAGCGCTGCGGCGACGCCGTATTCGAGGCTGAATTTGCCCTGCAGACCGGTGTCGGGCCGGTGATGGATCAGCGGCACGACTGTGGCCTCGGGAGTGCGCACCTCGATGCGCGACACGGCCGCGGCGTCGAGCACACCCGTCTCGGCGAGCTCCGCGATGGCGCTGATCGGGCGCTGCAGCGCATAGCAGCACGGATACATCTTGATCGCGAGTCCGCCTGGCACCGCCGGACCGGTGAGGTCGAGGCCGCCTCGCTTGGCGCCGACCAGCGGCAGCCACGCGTCGAGCGCCTCGTCGTCTGCGCTGGCACCGGCCGCGGCCAGCTCCGCGGCTCGCAGGCCGGCCTCGACGGCAAAGCCGACCTGGAGCGACTTTGCGTCGGTACCGAAGGCGCGCTGCACACCGCCAGCGGCCGGGACAGCCAGTGCAATCGCCGTCGCAATGCGCTCGGCGGTCAGGCCCATCGCGACCGCCGCGCCCGCGGCGCTGGCCGGCGCTCCCGCCGTGCAGGTCGCGTGCCAGCCCGCCGAGTAGTGCCGCCAGCCGAGCGCCGTGCCCAGCCGCGTCATCACCCCAGCGGCGGCTAGGTAGGCACGGGCGTCACCGCCGGCCGCGAGAGCTGTCGGCACGCAGACCGCGCTGACGTGCGTCGTCGAGAGCATGTGCAGGTCGTCGTAGTCGAGCACGTGGCCGGCGGCCGCCCAGAGCGCGCCCTCGCCGAGGTCGGCCGCGAGCTGGGCCACCGGCTCCTCGCGCGCGGCCAGCGCAACCGCGACGGTGTCCACCAGGGACCGGTCAGCCAGCGCGAGGTCGTCCGCGGTCGGCTCGAGGTCGTGGGCCCACTGGGCTAGGGCGCTGGCTGTCGATGTCATGTCCGTGTCCCTGTGCGTTAACTATTCGCTACCCGCCGAGGATCGTGAGGGCCCGCCGAGCCAGCGGCGTGATCCGGTCGCCTTTGAGGCCCTGCCGGAGATCGTGGCTGTTGCCCATCAGATAGCGGTGGTAGAGCTGGGCGACCACGATGGCGGTCTTCCAGCAGCCGAACGCCTCGTACCAGCTGACGGCCGACAGATCGGCGCCGGTAGCGGCGGCGTAGCGCTCGCGCACCTCGGCTCGCGTCGGCAGGCCCATGTCCTGCTGGCCGTCCGGGTACGACGGCCGGTCGTCCGGGTCGTCGGCTGGGTCGGGCCAGTAGTTGAGCATGATGCCGAGGTCGACCAGCGGATCGCCGATGGTGGCCATATCCCAGTCGAACACCGACCGCACCCGGTCCGGGTTGGCGGGGTCGAACTGACAGTTGTCGATCTTGAAATCGTTGTGCAGGACGGACGTGCGGACGGTCTCCG
>JASHSZ010000392.1 GCA_030040815.1 Streptosporangiaceae bacterium | reverse complement strand
CGCCGGCCGGAATAAAGGCCCGCGTGACACGCCGGGTCAGTCCGTCGCGCAGCCCGCGCAGGAAGGCGGCCGCATGGGTGCGCCGGCTGGGTTCGAAGAGCACGAGCTGCATGAACCAGCGGCTCATGAACAGCGTGTTCGTGATCGCCCAGACCGGCATTGCGCGCACGTTCTCACGAATCAAGATCGTGCCGTTGCGTGCGATCCAGTAGTGCCGCCATGCCGCGTAATGTCCGATGCGCGCCGACCCTCCGAGAAACGGGTGCACGCGCACGTCGCCGATCGAGTGTGGCAGCTCCAGCGCCAGGTCGCGCACGATGCGTACCCCCGCGCGGCGCAGCCGGAGGCAGAAGTCGAGGTCGACGTAGTCGACGAAGAAGTCCTCCCGGAAGCCTGACACGCGCTCGAGGCACGACCGACGCAGCAGCATGCCCGAGGTGATCACCATGTCCCGGTCGTCGAGCCGGCCGTGGCGGCCGGCCAGGGTCTCGTACACCTTGCCCGACGTGGCATCGACCGGGCTCGGGCCGACCACGCCGATGCTCGGGTCGTCGAGGTCCTCGGCCAGGCCGTCGATCAAGCCGTCCGGGATGACCGAATCCTGATCTAGCAACAGCACCGCCCCCGTCTCGGCGGGCAGCGCGGCTAGGCCGATGTTGAGCGCCGCGGCGAGACCGAGGTTGCGGCCGGAACCGAGTACCGTCACGCGCGGATCCCGGTAGCCGCACAGCGGATCGGGTTGCTCCGCCCTGCCTTCCGCCGGGTACGGAGTGTTGTCCACGACGATGACCGAGGCGCACGAGGTCAGCGCGGAATCAACGACGCCCCGCAGCAGGTCGTCCGGGTGGTAGGCCGTCACGATGGCGGTGATGTGCACGGCGGGGAGGCTAGCACGCCGGGTGAGCTAACATGGCCAGGCTCTGAGGCCAAGCCCTCAGAGTCCTGACCGGCCTTGCTGTGGGCACCGGCGGCCTCCCTCCGGAAGAGCGCCGCCAGCCGGCGGAACCCGGCGGCCGGCGGCCGGCCAGCGGCCCGACTCGCAGTGCCGTCGGCCTGTAGAATTCGGGCCGAAGTCCTCGGCAGGAGGCTGTGAACTCGTGAGCTGGATGAGCGCTCTTCCCGATGTGCTTGCCTGCGTCGGGCTGTTCTTTGCGCCCGGCTTGCTGGTCAGCTACCTCGGCGGGCTGCGCGGGATTACCGCCTGGGCAACCGCTCCGCTGGTCACCGTCGCCGTCGTGGCGGCGGTGGCTGTGCTGGGCGGGTTCTTCGGGTTCCGGTTCGGGGTGTGGTCGACCGCTGCCGGGATCGTGGTAACGGCCTGTCTCGCCGCGGCGCTGGCGCTGCTGCTGCGAGCGCGGGGAGTCAAGGCCCCCAGGCCTGATCCGCGCCGGTACTCGCTGGCGGTCGTGAGCGGCGCGGTGGCGGCGGCGGTGATCGGCGTTGTCACCTTTATCACCGGTGTCAGGCGCCCGGATGCGATCAGCCAGTCCTGGGACACGGTCTTTCACTACAACGCTGTGCGGTATATCGAGCAGACGGGGAATGCATCCCCGCTGACGATCGGGACGCTCGGTCAGCCGGGCAGCCTGAAGGGCTACTTTTACCCTGATGCCTGGCACGCGATGGCCGCGCTGACTGCCGAGCTGACGGGCGCGTCGGTGCCGGTGGCGGCCAACGTCACCTGCCTGGTGGTGGCGGTCCTGGTGTGGCCGCTGAGCTGCCTGCTGCTGGCGCGGCACCTGTTCGGGGCGGACGGAGGCCGGGCTGAGGCTGCCGCCGTTATCACCGGCATGCTGAGCAGCCTGTTCGGAGCGTTCCCGTGGATGCTGACCGGCGCCTACGGCTTGCTGTGGCCGAACGCCCTGGGCTTGGCGCTGGTCCCTGCCGGAGTGGCGCTGGGCATGTCCATCACCAGGGTCTCCGCCTGTGACACCTTCGGCGCGCAGCGGTGGTTCTTCGCGCCGTTGGGTGCGTGGGCGATCGCGATCGCGCATCCGAACGCGGCGCTCAGCGTCGCGGTCATCTGCGTGTTCCCGCTGCTCATGGCAGTTGGCCCGTACGTGGCTGGCCAGTATCGGCGCCATCGCCCACGGACGACGCTGGTTCTGGTGGCCCTCGCAGCCGTGGCCGTGGGCGGCGGTCTGGTCGCTTCCAGGCTACCGACCGTGCGGGCTGTGGAGTCTATAGCCTGGAGCCCCACTGAGACCCCTGCGCACGCCGTCGTGAGTGCCCTTAGCTTCGGAACCAACGGCCAGCAAGGGGAATTGCTGCTGGCTCTGTTCTCGATCGGCGGCGTGATCGCATGCTTTGTCTGGCGGCAGCGGCGCTGGCTGGTCTGCGCCGAACTGGTGATCGTCGCGCTCTACGTCGGGTCGGCGGCCATCGGCTCGCCTGCCGCCCGGCTGTTCACCGGCCTGTGGTACGACGATTCGTACCGCGTCGCCGCGATCTTGCCGGTTGTGGCGATTCCGCTCGCGACGATGGGCGTTCTAATCGTGGCGGAGTGGTTGCAGCGCGTTCCGCTCCAGGCTGCACTTGCAGCGCGCCCCGTTCTCGCGCTTGCCGTTCCCCTTGCAGTCGGGGTCGTGGTCGCCGTCCCGGCGGCTATCCAGAGCGTCCCCCGCAACGCCCATACCGTCGGATCGTTGTTCAACACCTCCGGTGACGCGAACATGGTCAGCGCCTCAAAGCTCCAGTTCCTCCAGACGGTGGCGCGCCTGGTTCCGGCATCTGCCCTTGTGGCGAACAACCCGTTTGACGGCACTGCCTTCCTTTTTGCGCTGAGCGGGACTCGCGTGCTGTTTCCCCAGATGGGTCTGAGCTCCGACCTCACGTACCTGGCACACAATCTCGTGCGGCTTGGCCAGGACCAGCGGGTCTGTGATCTTGTCCGCAGTTATGACATCGGCTACATGGTGGTGGCGCCCGACGACGCGCTGATCAATCGGAAGCTGCCATGGGTGCGAGCAGAGCTGGGGTGGTATCCGGGCATCGCCGATCCCGGCGCGAATCCCGGCTTCCGCCTGATGGCGTCCGCTGACGGCGGACAACTCCGCTTGTACAAGATCACAATGTGCCAGCCGACGAAACAGCCGGGCTCAGCGGTTGAGGCATCAAGGCAAGGCGGCTAGCACTCCTGGCCTGCCTGCGAGCGGAGCGATTCGGTCCATCGCACGCACTCCTGGTAATCAGGCAGTAGCCCGTCGGCTCGGGCTTGTGAGAGTGACGGAGCGGCGGCGTCCCGGTCAGACAGAAGGGTCGAGTCGGCCGGCCAGGCGATCGCCAGGTCCGGATCGAGCGGGTGCACGCCGTGCTCGCGGCCGGGCGCGTAGGTTTCCGAGCACAGGTACGTCAAGGTGGCCTCCTCGCTGAGAGCGCAGAAGCCGTGCCCGAGACCCTCGCCTATATAGACCGCGCGGCGGTCGGTCTCGTCGAGCAGGACGTCTTCCCACTGCCCGAAGGTTGGCGATCCGACGCGCAGATCCACTACCACATCGAAGGCCGCGCCGCGGACGCACGTCACGTATTTTGCCTGGCCGGGCGGCACGTCGGCGAAGTGGATGCCGCGGACGACGCTGCGGGCGGAGACCGACATGTTGGCCTGCGCGAGGCGCAGCGGGTGTCCGGCGGCCTCAGCCAGCCTGTCGAATCGGTACCACTCGAGGAAGAGACCACGCGCGTCACCATGCTGTGCGGGCAGGACTTCCCACGCGTCGGCGATGGACAGCGGACTGATCTTCATGGTCGCGCCGCCCCGTGCTGGGTCAGGGAGGCGTCGTCGGCCTCCTGGAGGAGGTTCAGCAGGTAGGAGCCGTATCCGCTCCGCACCAGCGGCTCGGCCAGGTCGCGTAGCTGCCCGGCGTCGATGAAACCCGCTCGCCAGGCGGCCTCCTCGACGCAGCCGATCTTGAGGCCCTGCCGCTCCTCGATCACGCGGACGAATTCGGAAGCCTGGACCAGGGAGGTGAACGTGCCGGTATCCAGCCAGGCTGTGCCGCGATCGAGCACCGTTACGCGTAGCTCGCCCGCGTGTAGATAGGCCTCGTTGACCGCGGTGATCTCCAGCTCTCCGCG
>JASHSZ010000391.1 GCA_030040815.1 Streptosporangiaceae bacterium | reverse complement strand
CGCAGCTCCAGCTGGTCGACTCGATGCCGCAGAATCTCGAGCTGCGCCTGGTCGGCGAGCTGGCGCTCGGCGGCCCGCCGCAGCCGGGGGGACGCCTCTGCTCGAGCCGCGACCAGCGCGAGCGGCACCAGGCGCTGAGGTCCGTGCGGCCCCTCGACCATCCGGGACGGGATCTGCCCGCTCCGGTACCAGCTGCGCAGCGCCGCCCTGGAAGCTCCGGTCTGTGCGGCCGCCCGGTCGAGCGTGACCCAGTCGGATCCGTCGAGCTGGGCGTTGAGCTCGAGCTCAAGCTCCCAGGCATCAAGCCGGTCTTCCCAGTCCACCGCTCCGCCTCCGTATCGAGACGACTCCACCCTATTAATAGCATTGTATTGACATGCCTTATTGAATGCTCCACCGTTGTCCCATGTTTGAGCGGTTCACTGACAGGGCCCGTCGCTCCATCGTGCTCGCGCAGGAAGAAGCGCGGCGGATGCAGCACAACTACATCGGCACCGAGCACGTGCTGCTCGGGCTGCTCGGCGAGGAAACCGGGGTGGCCGCGAGGGTCGCAACGGGCTTTGGCCTGACCCTCGCCGTCGGTCGTGAGGACGTCCTCGCCATCATCGGCCGCGGGAAGGCGGCCAGCTCCGGCCACATCCCCTTTACGCCGCGCGCGAAGAAGTGCCTGGAGCTCGCGCTCCGGGAGGCGCTGCAGCTCGGTCACGACTACATCGGCACCGAGCATGTTCTGCTGGGCATTGTCCGGGAGGGCAACGGGGTCGGCGCTCAGATCCTGATCAAGCACGCCGGGAGCCTCGGCGATATCCGCGCGGCGGTGGTCGATCAACTACACGGGGGCACCACCGAGACACAGGGCCGACGCCTGCTGGGCCGGCTCGGCGGACGCCGCACCGGCCCGATCCGGCTGCTGCAGCCAGAGCTGCCGGAGGTCCGCACGACCCCGGCCGCCGACATCAGCCTCGCCGGGGCCGCCCGCCTCGCCGGGGCCGGGCCGCTGGGCTCGCATCACCTCCTGCTGGCGGCCCTCGACGACCCGAACACCGCTGCGGCCCGTGCGCTCCTCGCGCTCGGCGTAGAGCTTGACAGCGTGCGCGACATGCTGCGTACGGCGGACGTCACCGGCAGCAGCGACGAGCTGCCCGAGGAGGCCGGCCGTCGGCAGATGGTGATCACCATAACTGACGACCGGCTCACGCTCGTGGCGTCCGACGCTGAGATCATCGAGCTCGGCCGCGCCGCGGCCAAGGCCCTGCGCACCACCGCAACTGCGACGCCGCTGCCCGGTGAGTCAGCCGCTGCGTCCAGCGAGTCCGGCGGCTCCGCCGAATCGACCTCAGCCGGTGGCGCAGTCGTCCGTGGCGACCACCCGCTGAGCGGGAGCCTCGGTCTGGTCTGGCAGGCGCTGCATGACAGCCTCGAGGACATCCGGCACCGTGCGGCGGCGGAGGCGAGGGACGCGTCTGCGCGGGCAGCTGGCAAGACGCCCGCCGAAGGGGAGAGTCGCCCGGCCGAGGAGCCCCCGGCCGCGCCACCAGAGGAAGGTGCCGGGGCCTGACCGGCCCACAGCCCTGAAGGCTCGGCTGGCCGCGGCCGCCGCAACCGCCGGGCCTAGCATGGACGCAGGCCGGACGGGGGAACGGCGAGCGGGGGACCATGGCGCGGCCCACCTTGAACGAGGTGAAGTCGGCAGGCCAGCCGGGCTGGGTCGTCGAGCGGGTGAACGACGAGCACCTGTTCGGCCGTCTCTACATGCGCAAGGTCTCGCCGCGAGTGACGTGGCTGCTGGCCGGCACCGGGTGGTCCCCTAACGCGGTCACGCTGTGCTTCATCGGGTGCGGTGTCGCGGCCGGCGTAGTGATCGCGTTCGGTGGCCTCGCGACCGCGATCGTGGCGGTCGTGCTGACCCAGCTGGCCCTGCTGTTCGACTGCAGCGACGGCGAGCTGGCAAGGCTAACCGGGCGAACGTCGGCAACCGGCGTCTACCTGGATCGCGTCGGGCACTACCTGTGCGACTCGGCCATGCTCGTTGGCCTCGGGATACGCAGTCAGGGCGCCCTCACGGTGTCCGGCCGGTACATCACGGCGGGCCTCGCCGCCGCTCTGCTGGCAAGCCTGGTCCGGGCTGAGACTGACAACGTCGTGGTCGCCCGCGCGGTCCAGGGGCTGCCCGGCGCGTACGCACCTACCACGCTGACGCCTCGTTCCACCGGCCTGGCGCTGGCGCGGCGCGTCGCGAGCACGGTCAAGGTGCACCGGATCATCCAGCAGATCGAGCTATCCCTGCTGGTCCTGCTCGCCGCCGTCGCCGACCGGGTAACTGGCGACCTGCTCGCAACCAGGGTGCTGCTCGTCGGGTGCCTGATCGTGGCCGCACTCCTGGTTCTCGTGCACCTCGTGGCGGTCATGGCGTCGCGGCGGCTGTCGTGAGCCTGACCAGCGACCTGCAGCTGTCCTGCGTGATCATTACGATGGGCACCCGTCCGGCGGAGCTGGCCAGGGCGATCGCGAGCACCGAGCCGCTGCGCGCCGACGGCGTGGAGCTTGTGCTGGTCGGGAATGGCGCCGAGCTGCCGCAGGTGCCAGCCGACGTGCGCACCGTCCGCCTGCCAGATAACCAAGGCGTGGCCGCCGGACGCAACGCTGGCGTGGCGGCCAGCTCCGGCCAGGTCGTGCTGTTCCTGGATGATGACGGCTGGTTCGCCGATCCGGGCATCGGCAAGCACGTCGCGGCGCGGTTCGCGGCCGATCCCCGGCTCGCCGTACTGGCCTTCCGGGTGGACGATCCCGACGGCGGTCCCGGCGTCCGCTGGCACGTACCGCGGCTGCGCGCCGACGCCGGCCGGTCGTCGGCCGTGACCACGTTCGTCGGCACGGGCTTCGCCGCCCGTCGGTCGGCGTGGATTGCGGCCGGTGGCTTGCCGGAGCTGTTCTTCTTCGCGCACGAGGAAACCGACCTGGCCTGGCGACTGATCGAGCACGGCTGGACCCTCGAGTACGACGCCGGCGCACGGGTGTGCCACCCGCCCGTCCCGAACGCGCGGCACGCCGACTGGTACCGCTTCGACGGCCGGAACAGGGTCCTGCTGGCCCGGCGGAACCTGCCGTGGCCGCTTGCCGCCGTCTACCTGCTCGACTGGCTAGTGGTCACGATCATCAGGGAACGTCGGTCGAGTGACGCGCTGCGCGCCTGGCTTGGGGGCTTCGCGACAGGGTGGCACATCGACGCCGGCGCGCGGCGGCCGATCTCGCTACGCACGATCTGGCGGCTCACCCGGCTCGGCCGCCCCCCCATCATCTGAGCTGGTACGGCCACTTCCTCCCCCATGCCGTCGGGCAACTGCCGTAAAAGCTCGTCCAGACTGTCTAGATTGATAGGCCCGCGTCGTGAACTGGCAGGTCCAGGAGGCGAAGCAGCGCTTTAGCGAGCTCCTCCGCGCGGCCCACGCCGATGGTCCGCAGGTGGTCACGCGCTAGCTCAGCCGGCCCGTCACCGACTCTGCCGCGCGGATGGCGCCGCCGTCGGCGACGTACCGGACCGCGGCGTCGATCTCTGGTGCGAGGAACCGGTCGGATCCTGGCCCCGCCACCCCGGCTGACCGCAGGCCGGCAACGACTGCGCCGGTCGCGGCGGCCGGAGCCAGCGGCGCGCGCAGCTCGATGCCGCGCGCCGCGGTCAGCAGCTCGATGGCCAGCACGCGGGTCAGGCCGTCCAGCGCCCGGCGTAGCTTTCGCGCGGCGGACCACCCCATCGACACGTGGTCCTCCTGCATCGCCGAGCTGGGAATGGAGTCGACGCTAGCCGGGACCGCCAGCCGCTTCAGCTCAGACGCGATCGCCGCCTGGGTGTACTGCGCGATCATGTGCCCGGAATCGACGCCGGGGTCGTCGGCAAGGAATGCCGGCAGATCCTGGTTGCGCGCGACGTCGAGGAAGCGGTCGGTTCGCCGCTCGGACATACTCGCGAGGTCGGCTACCCCGATGGCCAGGAAGTCGAGCACGTAGCCGAGCGGCGCGCCGTGGAAGTTGCCGTTGGACTCCACCGGCCGTCGGGGGTGATCACGGGATTGTCGATCGCCGAAGCCAGCTCCCGGCTCGCGACCTGCGCCGCGTGGTCGACGGTGTCCCTGACCGCGCCGGCGACCTGCGGTGCGCATCGCAGCGAGTAGGCGTCCTGCACCCTGGTGCACTCGGGGCCCCGATGGCTGGCCATGATCGCGCTGCCCGCCAGCAGCATCCGCAGGTTGGCCGCGGCGGCGGCCTGCCCTGGATGCGGTCGCAGCGCCTGAAGGTCCGCGGCGAAGGCAGCATCGGTGCCGAGCAGCGCTTCGACGCTCATGGCGGCCGTGATGTCGGCGACCTTCAGCAGCTCACGCAGGTCGGTGATCGCGAGCACCAGCATGCCAAGCATGCCGTCGGTGCCGTTGATCAGCGCCAGGCCCTCCTTCTCGCGCAGCCGCACGGGCGAGATCCCGGCTGCGGCCAGCGCCTCTGCGGCGGGCAGCGTGCGGTGCCGTGTGTCCCTGACGACGCCCTCGCCGGTGATCACCAGCGCGCAGTGCGCCAGCGGAGCCAGGTCACCGGAGCAGCCGAGACTGCCGAACTCGTGTACCACGGGCGTGTAGCCGGAGTTCAGCAGCGCCGAGTACGCCTGGACCGTCTCCTCGCGCGCCCCGGTGCAGCCGGTCGCCAGGGTGGCCAGCCGGAGCAGCATGAGAGCCCGGACCACCTCGTCCTCGACCTCCGGTCCCGAGCCGGCCGCGTGGCTGCGCACCAGGCTCATCTGCAACTGGGCCCGCAGTTCGGCCGGGATGTGCCGGGTGGCAAGGGCGCCGAACCCCGTGGACACGCCGTAGTGCGGCTGCGAGTCCCCAGCCAGCGCGTCGATGATCTCACGGCCGCGCCTGACCGCAGCCAGCGCCTCTGGCGCAAGCTGCACCCGTGCCCCGCAGCGCGCGACCGCGACCACGTCATCCACGGTCAGCGCACCAGCCCCGACGAGGACAGGCGCCGGCTGTCTCCCGCCCATGGCCACCTCCAGTGCGCTTTACTGTACTGGCAGGCCTCCTACGCAGGGTTCTGCCGCCAGCGGGCATCGCTCGCTAGCGGGCTCCCTCGGGCCGCGCCAGTTGCTCCCCGACGCGCTGACCTGTCGGCTGGTTGACTGGCGCCCAGATGGCAGCGGATGGCGCGGTCCATAGCCACACGCGGGCGGGTTCGAGCGCCCCGTGGACGACGCCAACCAGGTCATCGCGAACGGTGTCCAGATCGGCCGTGTCCTTGAGCCGGGCCGCGAATGCGGCCACCATGGCCTCGGCGTCATATCCGGCCCGGTTGAACCGCCGGTCTACCCGGTGCTGCACCCGTCGCCGGACCCGGCTGAACAGCGCCGCTGCTGCCAGCGTGGCGGCTGCCACCGCGACCGGGGTGTGGAACCGGAGCACTTGCGTCGCCAGCAGCACCACTCCGGCGTAGACCCCCACCAGGAGGCCGGTGACGATCGCGTAGGCCACGGTCCGGGAGATGACCCGGTCGATGTCATACAGCCGGTATCGCAGCACAGCGACGCCAATAGCCACCGGGACCAGCGCTACGGCGCCGCTGCCCAGCGCGTTCTGAACATTGTCAGTCGCGGTACCCGCGCCCATGGTCAGCGTGACCAGCGCCGAGGCGAGCAGCGCCACCACGATCACGACAGCCACGTAGACCAGCCACCTCAACTGCGCGCGTTCCGCCGTCCCTGCGCGCCGGTAACGGAACGCGAGGGACACGATCGCGGCCAGGCCCGTCGCCGCGATCAGCACCGCACCGGCGAGCGCCATGCCCTTGAAGAGGCCCCCAGCCGGGCCGGTCACGCCGACCGGGTTCCGCATCGACGGGCTGGCCGTGAAGATCGTCGGACTGAGCGCGCAGCCCAGAACCCATGCGGCCATGGCCGTCCAGGCGGCCCACGCCACCGGCCGCCACCGCCGGGAAGGCAGCTTGCCGGTGGGGAACAGCAGAACGACGACCGCGCACAGCCCGAAGCCCAGCAGAAAGCAGCAGCCCAACCAGTTGGCCACGGTCAGCGTCCGGGAAAAGTGAGCTAGCAACACGCCGACGGCTCCTCCGATGGCACACGCCAGCCCAGCGGCGGACAGCAGCCATCCGATCGGATTCCCCGGCCGCTTCCACGCCAGCAGCGCGCCGGCCGTGACGAAGGCGACGACAAATACGACTCCGATCGTCCCGTTCAGACCGTTCCAGCCGAAGTTGCTGGCCAGCTTCGCGGGTAGCGGGTGAGCGATGGTATAGCCCAGCGCGGTCGCGGTCACCGCCACGCAGACGGCCCAAGGCGACCACGCGCGCCAAAACGCTGCGGACGGCATCTCTCACCTCTGAAGCCAGTTTCCCGGCCGCCGGCTAAGACCTCACCGACCGGGAGGGCGCGTGCTGCTGAAGCCCAGATTAGAGACCACCCGTTACGGGATAGTTACGGCAACTGCGCGGTCCGGAACGAGCCAGTTCGGCCCGCCATCGGGACCAGCGGGTGGTCCACGGCGACCCCGGCGGGAGGCCCGGCATGCAGGACACGGAGGCCACGAGGTGCGCCGGGTGCGCGGCGCACGCCGTGTCCATCGTTATGTTCAGCGAACCGGAGTCAGAGCCGTGCGCAACACACTTGCCCGGCAAACCTCCCATATCATGGCGCGATGGAGTTCTCGGACGTGATCAAGAAGCGCAAGATGGTGCGCGCTTATACCGACGAGCCGGTATCGCCCGAAGCAAGGGACCGCATCCTCCGGGCAGCCAATCGTGCCCCATCAGCCGGATTCAGCCAAGGCTACGCGCTGATGACACTGGAGGGCGCAGGCCAGCTCGCCCCATTCTGGGAGCTGCTATCGAGGTACCACGGTGACGAGCCCGCTGCCGGGCCATCTTTCGAGCCAGTCACTCACGCGCCGCTGGTTGTAGTACCTCTTTCCTGCAAGGACATCTACCTGGACCGGTATGCCCGGCAGGACAAGGGCTGGACCGACCGGGACGAGGCCCACTGGCCGGTGCCCTACTGGGATATTGACACAGGTTTTACTGCCCTGCTCATGTTGCTTGCTGCCGTTGACGAGGATCTCGGGGCTCTGTTCTTCGGCATACCGCCCCACCAGATTGCGGACTTCCGCGCGCTCTACGGCGTACCGGATCAGTACGTGCCTATCGGCGCTGTGGCTATCGGTCACCCGGACCCGGAGGCCGACAAGGGCGGCTCCGGACGGGTGATCAAGCGGCGGGCGCTGGATGACCTCGTGCACCGCGGCCGCTGGTAAGCACTATCCGGAGCGTGTCAGGGGCCGATCCTGACGTGTCATATTCGCTTCGCCGGTATGGCCGCCCGTGACGCACTCGCCGAACCCAAGTCGGATAACACGGACCGGCGGACGGTCACGTCGCCGGGCCGGTCGCGCATCGAGTACGAGACTCCGCGGCAAGCGGGTACAACCTGGCGGGGACTCTAGCCGGGCAGATCCAGACGGCCGGCCAGCCGTACGCATGGTGCGGCGGCGCGCGTGGGCTGCTGGGCCTCGGTGCAACCGTGACACGACGGGGGACAGGTGCGAAACAAGATCATCGCAGGTGCGGTGTGTGCTGGCCTGGCGGCTGCCTCGGCAGCCGCGTGCAGCAGTTCAGCCAGCGGCCCGGAGACGTTCGCCGGCACATCGACCAGCCTAAACAGCGACACGGTGCGGATCCACGCCACCGGGGTGGTCACTGACCACGGCCACATCGACCTCGCCGGCACGAGCGACAAGGGAACGTTCGTGCTCAAGCAGGGCGATGTCGATGTCGTGCATTCCAGGGGGACGGACACGGAGTACGTTGATCCCGCGACCTGTGTGGCCGAAATGACGACGATCGGTACGTACAACGTCACTGGTGGCACCGGCTCCTACAAGGGAGCCAGGGGGTACGGTGCGTTCAAGATCGAGTTCTCCGGGACGCTCCCCAGGGTGAACGGCACCTGCGCCAGCCCGGATGCGGCTCAGCCGACTAGCGGCCGACTGGTATTCCATGCTGACGGCCAGGTGAGGCTGGGCTGAGCCCAGGCGGAACCGCGGCTGCGGTGGTAGCCATCGGTGCAGGTAGCGCTCGTCGCCCCGCGCCGTCACCCGCTAGCCGGCTTGCGGGCCAGCACGAGGAACTGCTTGCCAAGCAGCGGCCACAGGGCCGGTACGCGCAGATAGATCCTGGTCAGCGCCGGTGAAGGCGGCAGGAGTCCGCGGAACGAATACGGCAGGAACCGGGCGGATACGGCGTCAACGTCGAAGCCCGCGGCATACAGGTGCTCGGTGACCGCGATGTGCGACAAGATCACCGTGTGATCGGCGCAGTCGAAGTACTCGCGGGCGCAGTACCGGAAGTTCGGGCCGATGATCGCGATCCGGCCGCCCGGCGTCATCGCGGTGTACAGCTTGCCGAGCACGGCCGCGACAGTGTTCTGGTCGGGCAGGTGCTCGAGGAAGTTTGAGACGAACACGCCGTCGAAGTAGTCGCTCGGGATATCGGCGGAGAGGATGTCCGTGATGATCATCTTAGCCCCGGAGGACTCCGGGACGCCCTGGCCGACCCGGTCGACACCCCACCGCTCGGCGGCCGGAACAGCGGTAATGAACTCGCCGCGGCCCGCGGCCGGGTCAAGCACCCTGGCAGGGGCGCCCATCCGCCCATGGACATAACGGGCGATCTCGCGCCAGACCGCTTCCCGACGGCTCTGGTCGACGTCGTGAAACCGCCACGCATACATGCGCTCGTAGTTGATGCCCGTCGGCTGACCTGCGCGCGCCGCACCGGGCCGGGGACGCACGGCCACGTGCCGACTAGATCGCGAAGTCTGGATGCCTCTGGGAGCTACGACCCTGCCGACCTCGCTGCGGCGGAGGCCGTCCGCCGACACCCGCTGCGATCGCGTCGCCATGTAGTGAGTGATACCCCGTAACGCCGGCAGCCATCTCCTGCCGATGACCGTGGCCCTGGGAGTGCCTGCTCGGGAGCTTCTCGTGGGCTTCGTGCCCTGCCTGGACGGCGGGCGACTCCCGTGCGGTGCCGGCGGGCAGCAGCGTGCGGCGCCCCTCAGCCAGCCGGCGGTGTGCCGATGGTCACGGGGGCGCCGAAGCGCTGCAGGACCTCGGGCACCGCCACCGTGCCGCGCTCGTCCTGGAAATTCTCCATGATCGACAGCAGCGCCCTTGCGGTCGCGCCCGTGCCGTTGAGGGTGTGCACGAACTCCAGCCTGCCCTCCCGGCGGAACCGGATATTCAGCCGGCGGGCCTGGTAGTCCGTGGTGTTCGAGCAGGACGTGATCTCTCGGTACCGCTGCTGGACCGGGAACCACGCCTCGACGTCGTACTTCTTCGACGCGGACGCGCCGAGGTCGCCGACGGCAATGTTCATCACCCGGTAGGGCAGGCCCAGTTCCTGGGCGACCTCCTCCTCATACGACAGCAGCAGGTCGTGAATGTCCCGCGACTGCTCCGGGGCGCAGAAGACGTACATCTCCACCTTGTCGAACTGGTGCACGCGAAACATGCCCCTGGTGTCCTTGCCTGCCGCGCCGGCCTCCCGGCGAAAGTTCGTGCTGAATGCGGTGTACCTGGCCGGCAGGTCATCTTCCTCGAGCCGCTCGTCGGTGTGCAGGCCCGCCAGCCCGACCTCGGAGGTGCCGGTGAGATACAGGTCGTCATGCTCGAGGTGGTACAGGTTCGACGCCTCGGTCGGCAGGAAGCCCGTGCCGTACATGGCGCGCGCCCCGACCAGAATCGGCGGCAGCACCAGCAGGAATCCTCGGCCGGTCAGCTTGTCGATCACGTATCGGTACAGCGCCATCTCGGTCACCGCGACATCGCCCACCCGGTAGGCGAACCGGGAGCCGGAGAGCCGTGCGCCCCTGGCCATGTCGATCCAGCCGCGGGCCGAGGCGATCTCGGTCGTGTCCCGGAGCTCGAATCCGAACTTGGGCTTCTCGCCCCAGGTTCGGACCAGCTGCGCATCCTCCTCGTCCATGCCGTCGGCGGCGGTGGGGTCAGGCAGATTGGGGATGCGCGCGAGCAGGTCATCGCGCTCTCGCGTGGCTGTCGTGAGCTCGTCCTGCGCCTGGTCAAGCTCGTCCCGCAGCCGCCGCAGCTGCTCGAGCTGCTCGGGTGTCGGCTTGCCGCGCGACGTGGCCTTCTGGGCCGCGCGAAGCGCCTCGGTGCGCTCGGTCAGCGACCGCCAGGCGGTGTCCGCGGCCAGCAGCGCATCGAAGTCGGCAGCCGCACCGCGCCTGTCCAGGGCGGCGCGGTAACCATCCGGATCCTGCCGGGCGGCCTTGAGGTCGATCACCCCCGCGAGTTTAGTCGCGCCCGGCTGGCCGCGCGTGCTGGTACCGGCGCGCCACGGCGGTCTCCGGCTGGCTGCCGTCACCGCGGCCGCGGGCTTGCCGACCGGCGGCCCGGGTGGCCAGCACCGAGCCGCCGAGGATCAGCACGAACGCGATGGCCATCGGGACGGTCAGCCGCTCCCCCAGCACGAGGACACCGAGAGCCACCGCGACCGCCGGGTTCACGTACGTGATGACGGTTGCCCTGGCTGGCCCGGCCTCGGCGATCAGCGCAAAGAACAAGATGAATGCGAGTGCCGTGCTGATCACGCCAAGGCCGGCCAAAGAAGCCAGCACCTTCGCGGCCGGCACCGCGTGCGGCCAGGTGACCGCCGCTATCGGTGCGTAAACTACGGCCGCGAATGCCAGGCACGCCGCCGTCATGCCGAGCGACGGCAGCTCGCTCAGCTTGCGGGCCGCAATCAGCGGCCCGATCGAGTAGCACACCGCGGTACCTAGCACCTCGACGACTGAGCCCGCGTCCCCGTTAGTGCCGCCGCTCACGACCAGCAGCGCCACGCCGCCGAGTCCGACGAACAGGCCTGCCCACCTGACCGGGCCGAGCCGGTCCTGGCCGCCGGTGAGCAGGCCGAACACCGCAACAAGAATGGGTACCGACGCAATCAGCAGCCCGCTGAGCGAGCTGGACAGGCGCGTTTCGGCCTCGGACAGCAGCAGCCACGGCGTGATGATCTCCACCAGCGCGAACAGGCTGAGCCAGCGCCAGTACGGCAGCAGCGGCGCAAGCTCGCGCCTGCGGATAGCGACCGGGAGCAGCAGCGTAGCGCCAATCACAACCCGGGCCAGCACCAGGACCGGTGGCGCGACCCCGCTGTCGGCGACCTTGATGAGCAGGTAGGGAATGCCCCAGATGAGGCTCATTGCTGCGAACAACCACCAGCCGCGGCGGCTCACCAGTACTCCTCTGCCTTCGTCACCGGTCGCGTGCATTTCCCGTCCATGGGGCACGTCGCTAACAGCATGCGCGGCCGGTCGTGCCGACGTCTTGAACGCAATTGCGGGTCCCGCTATTGCGGGCCGCTTGCACGATCGGTTTGCACTAGGGCCGGAGGCTAATGGTCGCTCGGCCGGCGGTGGAGCACATGTGGCCTGGCGGCGGCAGGCTGGGCTGGAGCACCCACTCGGGCAGCAACACCGGCTTGGTGACTGGGGTCGACGGCGCAGGGTCAGTCGGATGAGTCGTGGGGCTGATGCTGACCGTGACCACAGAGAGCATGCTGACCACGATGACCCCCGAGACCACCGCGACAACCGGCAGGAGCAGCATCGGGTGCCTGCGCAGTGCGGCGAGGAGGTTGCCGCCGGTCGTCCGCGCCCGGTCGGCCGCGAGCGCGAACGCCAGGTCGATGGCGGGCAGGCTTGCCCCGTGCCCGATGCGCGCACTGAGGCGCGCAAACGTCAGCGCGGACCGCCGCTGCGCCGGAGTCAGCCCTGGCTGCAGATAGACGATCGTGTAACCATCGCGTTCCTCGGTGACAACGTGTAAGCCGGCCGGAAGCTCCGCATAACGGATCTTGACCATCAGCCGACCCTCACGCCCGACGCACCGCGGCATTATCACACCAGTCCCACAGCCGGTGACGACGCTATCACGGTGGATAGCTGCAATCGCACCGAGAAATCAGATTGCAATCTGCTTTTTGCACTTCGTACGGCAGCCGAACGGCCTCCGCCACCGTCTGGACCGGGACCCGTCGGACTAGCGGCAGCCTCGTCGGCTTCCCCGGCCGGTCCGGATACGCTCGCAGACAGACAGATAGGCGCATGCTGGCACCCCCGCCTGGTCGAGCCGGATCCGGCCCGGTCCAGGTGGAGGCGGCGCAGGACCTCGGCCAGCCTGGTGTCGGCGGAGGAATCGTGCGGGAGAGCAGCACCAGTCAGGCCACGCCGGCGGCCGCGGCTGCGATCGAGCCTAGAGTGCCTGGTCGCCTGCTGCGGCCCCGGTATGCCATCCTCGTGGCGCTCGCCGGCGGGCTGCTGCTCGCGGTGGCGTTCCCGCCGTTCGGGTTCTGGCCGCTCGCGGCCGTTGGTCCGGCACTCCTCACCATCGCGCTGTGGCGGCAGCGGGCCAGGACCGCACTAGCCGCCGGGCTGGCGTTCGGCCTGACGTTCTTCGGTCTGCTGGTGTCGTGGGAAGTCAACCTGGCCTGGTACGTGTGGGCTGCGCTGGCGGTGGGCGAGGCGGTGATCTTCGCCGTGCTCGCGATCGGCCAGTGGCTCCTGCTCCGCGTCCGGTTCTGGCCGGTCGCGGTGGCGGGCTGGTGGGTGCTGGCCGAGGCGGTGCGGGACCGCTGGCCGTGGGGCGGCTTCCCCTGGGGCCGCCTAGTCATGAGTCAGGCTGACGCCCCAACAGTCCGCTGGGTTGCCGTCGGCGGCCCGCCGTTCCTCTCCTTCCTGATCGCGCTCACTGGCGCGTGCCTTGCCTGGCTGGTGATCGGCGGGCCAGCGGGGCGACCAGGCACTTCCTGGCTCCGCAGCAGCGTCTGGCCAGCAACAGGGATCGCGGCCAGCGCCGCCCTCGCTCTGTCTGGCGCGCTGCTCCCCGCCGGTCAGCCCAGCCCGGGCGAGCCGAGCGTGGCGGTCGCCGCCATTCAGGGCGACGTCCCACACGCCACGAACCTGCCCGACCTGTGGCGAGCGACCACCGTGACGCAGAATCACGTGGCCGCGACGGAAAAGCTCGCGGCCAGGATCCGCAGCGGCGCTGACGCCGAGCCAGCTCTCGTGATCTGGCCGGAGAACTCCAGCGACGAGGATCCCGCCTACGACCCGGCCATCTATAACGCGATCTCGGGCGCGGTCAGCGCCATCGACCGTCCGGTGCTGGTCGGCGCCGTGCTGCAGAACCCGATCCGGAACGCCGGCCAGCTGTGGCTGCCGGGCAAGGGCCCGGTTGCCGTCTACATCAAACGAAGGCTGGTGCCATTCGGAGAAGTCATCCCGTTCCGCAGCCTGATCGAGAAGATCACCTCGCTGCCCAGTTCGCTGCAGCCGTACAACTTCACGCCGGGGCACCGCGCGGTCGTGTTCCACGTGGGCAAGATCCGCCTCGGCGACGTGATCTGCTACGAGGTGAGCTTCGACGGCCTGGTTTCCTCGGAGGTCGCCGCGGGCGCCAACCTTCTGTCCGTCCAGACCAACGACGCTGATTTCGAGATCGACGGGCAGACCGCCGAGACCCTGCAGCAACTCGCCATGGCCAGAATCCGGGCAATCGAGCACGACCGCGCTGTCGTCGTGGCCTCCACGACCGGCGTCAGCGCGATTATCGCGCCAGACGGAACGCTGCTGGCGAGCACCCGGACCTGGCAGCAGGCTGAGATCGAGGCCAGGGTGCCGCTGCGCACCTACACGACGCTGGCGGACCGGCTCGGCGGCTGGCCGGAGGGCGTGCTGGCCTGGGGCACCCTTGCGGCCCTCGGCTGGGTCGGCCTGGAGATCCGCCGCCGCCGGCAGTCCACTAAACCAGCACAATAAGAGACGTGGCATTCTGGCGCGGTTTCCGGCAGCCCGTTCGGTATGCCGTACTGGCCGCGGGCGCGCTCCCGGTGCTGGCGTTCCCCGCTGCGAACCTGGAGTGGCTGGGCTGGATCGGGCTGGTCCCCGGTCTCGCCCTGATGCGCGCCGCGCCGACGCGCCACGAGGCGTGGGTGCGCGGCTGGTGGTTCGGGGCCGGCTACCTGCTCGCGGCGCTCTACTGGCTGGCGCCCAACATCGGCCCCGCGCTGCTGCTCGTGGCGGTTGCCTTCGGGTTCTTGTTTAGCGCCGTCGGCCTGAGCGTGTGGTCGTTCCTGCGCCCGCCGGTCACTGCGTGGCGCGCGCTCGCCGCGCTCGTCGTCGTCCCGAGCTGCTGGCTCGTCACCGAGTGGATCCGATCGTGGCAGGACCTCGGCGGCCCCTGGGCAGTGCTGGGGGCGAGCCAGTGGCAGCACCCGGCAATACTCGCGCTGGCCGCCGCCGGCGGCGTCTGGCTGGTGACCTTTGCGCTGGTGGCAGGCAACACCGGCGTGCTGATCGCGCTCGTGGCCAGGGCGCCGGTCGTCCGGATCATCGGCCTCGTCGGCGCGATCATCGCGGTGGGCGCCGGGCCGGTCGCATTCGCGCTGACCGCACCTCCCCCGGTAGCCCGGACACTGACCGTCGCGCTCGTGCAGCCCGGTCCGACCAGCGGGCCGGCCGTCCGGCTAAAGCGCAACGAGCAGCTCACCGCCCGCGACGCCAACCGGGCCGACCTCTACGTCTGGGGCGAGAGCAGCGTCGGGTACGACCTCGACTATCGGCCCGGCTACCTGTCGGCCATCGAGCGGCTGTCTGCTCGGGTAGGCGCCGAGATCCTCGTCGACCAGGACGCCGACAACGCCGCAGGCGTCCACTCCAAGCAGGCCCTGCTCATCAGCCCGGCTGGTGTGCGCGGCCGCTACATCAAGAGCAGGCTGGTGCCGTTCGGTGAGTACATCCCGCTCCGGTCGGTGCTTGGCTGGCTGTCCAAGATCAGCCGCGCGGCTGCCACCAACGTCCAGCCAGGAACCGGAGCGAAGGTGCTGCGCGCCACCTTGCCCGACGGCAGGCCGCTGACCTTCGGCGTGCTCATCTGCTTTGAGTCGGCGTTCCCCGACATGTCCAGGGTGGACACCGACCACGGCGCCCAGGTGATCATCTACCAGACATCCGATTCGACCTTCCAGTCCAGCTGGGCGCCGGCGCAGCACGCGGCGCTCGGCGCTATCCGCGCGGCCGAGAGCGGTCGCCCGGTGGTGCAGGCGGCCCTGACCGGGGACTCGGCCGCGTTCGATGCCCGCGGCCGGATGATTGCCTGGGCGGGCACGAGCTACCACGGCACGCTCTTGGTCCGGCTCCAGCTGCCGTCGGCCTCGGCGCGGACCCCCTACGACCGCCTTGGCGACTACGTTCCGTGGACGGCTGTCGGAGTCGCCGCGCTGGCCGCCTTGTTCGGCTTGAGCGGGGCAGCGATTGCCCGCCGCCGCAGCCGCAATGACGGTGCCGAACAATCTGCAGAGGTACTCACCGACCACCGCTGATCGAGCCGGTCCGGCCGAATCTTCGTCCGCCCGGCATTCCCCCGGCCAGAAGTGACAAGGGTCATAGCGGGATGGACCGTCCGCGGGCCGGGCGTTAGAACCTCTGATTCCTCACCGGGGAGCCACCGGCGCTGGCGGCGGCTCCCGTCGCATGGCCCGACGCTGGCGCCCGCGAGAGCGGCCTGGCGAGGGCCCGCCCTGCCCCCGTGGCGCGCGCAGCACGCGCGCGCGAGCCCGCCCGGAGTCCGGCCGGCGAGCTCAACCCCGTTCCCAGCTCGCAGTTGGGCGGGCGGCGAGGACCAAGGACGAAAGGAACCCATGCGCCGCCATGCCCGCACCGCCCGCCATGCCCGTCCGGCCCGATACGCCCGCCACCGCGCCGCAGCGCTGGCCGAGGCCACCCAGCGGCTGACCGGCTCGGTGTGGCGCCAGAAAAAGACGCTCGTTCTCGCGGGCACCGCACTGGCGCTCGCCGGCGCAGGCTCAGCCGCCGCCGCGACGCCTGGTAGCGGACCGCTGGCCGCACCTGCCCAGCGCGCGCACCTCACCGCGGACCTGCGGACTGCACCAGCGCGCCGGGTACCAAAGCTCTCGGCGACCACCATCCCATCCGTCCAGCCGGCCCGTCCCCAGGCCGCGCCGGTTACCTGGGCGCAGGTGCGGGCCGCGCTCAACTGGCAGACCAACCCAGTAGCGGCGCGCGAAGGCCAGCTGCCGTTCGCGGACCGCCTGCTGCCCGTCGGCACCAGCGGCCCGCAGTCCTGGATGCCCATCTCGGGCTCGCAGCTCGGCAACGCCACCACGATCGTCCAGCAGGCGCTGGCTATGCGGATGGGCGTCAGGTCGGCGGTTATCGCGGTCGCCACCGCGATGCAGGAGTCGGGCCTGCAAGACCTCAGCTACGGGACCGGCGATTCGCTCGGCCTGTTCCAGCAGCAACCGTCGGCTGGCTGGGGAACGGCCGCGCAGATCATGAACCCGGCGTTCGCGGCGGACGCGTTCCTCACCGCTCTGCAGCAGTACCAGGCCAGCGATCCGGGCTGGGCCGCGCAGCCACTGTGGGAGACCGCCCAGGGGGTCCAGAAGTCCGGCTCCCCGTTCGCCTACGCGCAGTGGGAAGCGCAGGCCGCGAGCCTGGTCAGGCAGATCGCCATCAGCCTGCAGCAGTAAGCCGGCGTCGGCCGCAGCGCGGCGTCGGCCGCGGCAGGGCGCTGTCCGGGCCGGTCCGGATCCGGCCGGTGCCCCCGATGCTGTAGAAACGGTGACCATGACGTCCTTCCTGACCGACGCCGGTTACTGGGCCCTCATCGTGTTCGCCTTCGTCCAGGCGTGCTGCATCCCGATCTCGTCCGAGATCACCTTCGGGTTCGCGGGCGTGCTGGCCTATCAGGGTCATCTGAGCCTTCCGCTCGTGATCATCATCGGGGCGGCAGCCGAGCTGGCGGGGTCCTCGACTGGCTACGGCCTCGGTCGGCTGGGCGGCCGCCACACGGTCGAGCGCTACCGCCGGTACCTGCTGATGACCAGGAAGGACGTGGAGCGCGTCGAGCGGTTCTTCGACGGTCGGGGCGCGTGGTCGGTGGCCGTCGCCCGGGTGATCCCGCTCGTGCGGGCCTTCGCCGGTCTCGTGGCCGGTCTCATGGAGGTGCCAGCGCTGCCCTTCGAGATCTTCAACCTGATTGGTACGGTCGCCTGGGCCTCGGCCCTGTCGCTGATCGGATATGAGCTCGGCAGCGACTGGACCAGCGCGTCGAAGAACTTCTCCCACGCCAGCGACATTCTCGCCGCGGTCGTGGTGCTGCTGCTAGTCGTCCTTGTCGTGCACAAGGCACTCCAGGTCAGACGGGAGAGCAGGGCTGCCGCCGCGGCTTTGGCTGCCGCTCCGGCCGAGCCGGCCGGTGCCGCCGGTCCCGCCGGTGCGGCGGATGGCCGCCCCGGCCCGCTCGACGACTCCTCAGCTGGCCGGTGGCCGGGAGGCAGACCAGCCGACCAGCGCGCTGCGGGGCAGCAGCCGTCAGGCCCCCGGCATCGCGCGCCGACGCACCGCAGGGGTGACTGACCAGCCAGGCGGGCTACTCGTCCCGCCTGCCCCGGCCGCGGTCGCTCCCGCGGCCCGCGAGCCCGCCTGGCATCACACCGCCGTGGTGTACCAGGTCTACCTGCGCAGCTTCGCGGACGCCGACGGCGATGGCGTCGGCGACATCGCCGGGCTGCGCGCGCGCCTTCCGTACCTGCGCGACCTCGGTGCCGACGCTGTCTGGCTCACGCCCTGGTACGTCTCGCCGATGGCCGACGGCGGCTACGACGTCGCCGACTACCGGGACATCGACCCGCTGTTCGGCACCCTCGCCGACGCCGATGCGCTCATCGCCGACGCGCACGCCTGCCAGCTCCGCGTGATCACCGACATCGTGCCGAACCACTGCTCGAGCCGACACCCCTGGTTCGTTGCCGCCCTCGCGGCGGGCCCCGGCTCGGCGGAGCGGGCCCGATTCTGGTTCCGGCCGGGCCGCGGCGAAGCCGGGGCACTACCCCCGAACGACTGGCAGTCGATGTTCGGCGGGCCCGCCTGGACCAGGGTCGTGGAGGCGGACGGCAGCCCCGGCGAGTGGTACCTGCATCTCTACGCGCCCGAGCAGCCGGACCTGAACTGGGACAACCCGGAGGTGCGCGCCGAGTTCGAGGACATCCTGCGGTTCTGGCTGGACCGGGGCGCCGACGGCTTCCGGATCGACGTCGCAGACCTGCTGGCCAAGGACCCGGCGCTGCCTGACGTGGCCGGGCTGCCGGCCGGCGCCCGGCGGCCATGGGAAGACCAGGACGGCCTGCACGACATCTACCGGTCCTGGCGGCGGCTCATCGACTCCTATGCCGGTGACCGGGTGTTCGTCGGCGAGCTGTGGATCAGCCCGGTGCCGCGGCTGCGCCCGTACCTGCTGGGTGACCAGCTGCACACCGCGTTCAACTTCGGCTTCCTGGCCGCGCCATGGGCGGCCGCGGCGCTGCGTGACGTCATCAATACGACACTTGGGAGCATCGGCGCGGCCGCGCCCTGGGTGCTGTCCAACCACGACGTGACCCGGCACGTGACCAGGTACGGCCGGGCCGAGACCGGGCACGTGTGGCCGCGCACGGGCCCGGCCGTCACCGACGTGGCTCTCGGCACCCGTCGCGCCAGGGCGGCGATATTGCTGATGCTGGCGCTGCCCGGCAGCGCGTACCTGTATCAGGGCGAGGAACTCGGCCTCTGGGAAGTGGACGACATTCCCGACGAGCTGATCACGGACCCGATCTTCGAGCGCACCGGCCACC
>JASHSZ010000390.1 GCA_030040815.1 Streptosporangiaceae bacterium | reverse complement strand
GCGGAACAGCGCCTCCTGCGTCACCAGCGGGGTCGGGGCGGCGGTGTGCGACTCCGCGGCGCGCTGCCCGGCAGCCGATCGCCCGCCCACAACGGTCAGTACCGGTAGCTTGCGGCCGACCCGCCGTGCGGTCCGCGCGAACCCGCGCGGGTTGCCGAACGACTCCAGGTACAAGATGGCGAGGCTGGTCCGCTCGTCGTGCTCCCACCACGTCAGCAGGTCGTTGCTGGACACGTCGTACTTGTCCCCGACCGAGGCGAACGAGGAGACGCCGATACCAAGCCGGGACAGCTGCTTAAGCAGGGCCAGGCCGATGCCGCCGGACTGCACGACCAGCCCGGCGTCGCCGGGCAGTGGTGCGGTGGCGGCGAAGCTGGCGTTGAGCGGCAGTGCGGGCACCGCGATGCCGTAGCAGTTGGGGCCTACCAGCCGCATCCCATACCGGCGGCAGATGGCGAGCAGGTCCGCCCCGGAATCACCAAGGCCGGCGGAGATGACAGCGAGCGCGCGCACGCCGCGGCTGCCGCACTGCTCGGCCACGGCGGCGACATCCTCCGCTGGCACCGCGATGACCGCAAGGTCGACGTCTGACGGCAGGTCGGCTGGCGAGGTGAGGCAGGTCAGCCCCTCGACGACGCCACCGCGCGGGTTGACGGGATAGACCATTCCGCCGAACCTGCTGGCGACGATGTTGTGCAGGATCTCGCGGCCGACGGAGCCGCGGTGACGGCCTGCGCCGACGACCGCGATCGAAGCCGGCTGGAGCAGCGCTCGCAGGCTCGCGATGTCCGCCCGGCTGGCGCGGCCTGCCACCGCACTCAGGTAGCTGTCGAGCTCCGCAGAGTCCTGGTCGGGCAGCGGCATGAGGAGCTCGACGACGCCGCCGGCGAACTTCCGCTTCACCTGCAGACCAGCGTCGGCGAACACGCGCAGCATCGCCACGTTCTCCGGCAGCGTCTCGGCCGCGAACGCGGTCAGGTGCCGTTGTCTCGCCAGCGACACCAGGTGCTCGAGTAGCAGCGTCGCGACGCCTCGCCCATGCATGTCGTCGGCGACGGCAAACGCGATCTCCGCTACGCCTGGCCGATTGGTCGGCTCGTAACTCGCCACTCCCACGAGCTGCCCGCCGAGCCTGGCCAGCAGCGCCGCGTGATCCGGTCCCGGCGGCCGGCACAGCCGCCGGGCCTCGCGCAGCGGCGCCTGCTTGCTGACGCTGAAGAACCGGAAATAGGAGTTTTCCGGTGACAGCCGCTTGTGCAGCTGCTGCACGTCTGTCGCGTCATCCAGCGTGGCCTGGCTGATCTCGACGGTGCTGCCGTCCGCCAGCAGGGCAAACCGACTCTCAGTAGCGCGATCTGTCATCGAGTCACCGCCACCCGACAGCCTACTCGGGCCCCCGTGGCAGGCTTGCGGCATGCGTCGGAAGGAGCCTCGGTGACCTGCACGCTGCATGTGTCCTGGGATGAGCGGCTGACCAGCTATGACTTCGGCCCCGAGCATCCGCTGGCCCCGATCAGGGTCAAGCTCACGATCGAGCTCGCCCGCGCTCTCGGAGTGCTGGCACGGTCCGGCGTCGTCGTCGAGGCCGCGCCTGCCGCGACCGACACCGAGCTCGAGCTCGTGCATGACCCGAGCTATATCGCCGTGGTCAAGGCGGCCGGCGGGGAGCCGGACTCGGCCCAGCCCGACGCCGCGACGCTGCTGCGGCACGGCCTGGGCACGCCGGACGACCCGGTCTTCACCGGCATGCACGCGGCCTCCGCGCTGGTGGCTGGCGCAACGCTCGGCGCAGCCCGTGCAGTCTTGTCCGGCTCGGCGCAGCACGCCGCGAGCATCGGCGGCGGTCTGCACCACGCGATGCGCGCCAACGCCAGCGGGTTCTGCATCTATAACGACCCGGCTATCGCGATCGCCTGGCTGCTGACCCAGGGCATCGAGCGGATCGGGTACGTCGACATCGACGTCCACCACGGCGACGGCGTGCAGGCTGCATTCTGGGATGACCCGCGAGTGCTGACGATCAGCATGCACGAGCACCCCGCCACGCTGTTCCCTGGCACCGGCCGGGCCAGCGAGACCGGCGGCCCGGCGGCCGAGGGCAGTGCCGTGAACGTCGCGCTGCCGGCCGGCACCAAGGACGCGGGCTGGCTGCGGGCGCTGCACGCCGTGGTGCCGCCGCTGCTCGCGGAGTTCCGGCCGCAGATCCTGGTGACCCAGCACGGCTGCGACACGCACTGGAGCGATCCGCTCGCCAACCTGGAGATCACCATCGACGCGCAGCGCACCGCGCACGCGCTGCTGCACCGACTCGCGCACGAGACCGCCGGCGGCCGCTGGCTGCTGACCGGCGGCGGCGGCTATCAACTCGTGCAGGTCGTCCCGCGGAGCTGGACGCACCTGCTGGCCGAGGCGTCGGGCGACCCCATTGACCCGGCGACGCCGACCCCGCAGACCTGGCGGGAATACGTCAGCTGGGTCTCGGCCGAGTCACCCCCGGGACGGATGACCGAGGACGCCAGCACCGAGTTCCCCAGCGTGGACCGCGGGTACGACCCCGACGACCCGGTTGACCAGGCCATCATGGCCACCCGGAACGCCGTGTTCCCCTTGCTGGGCCTGTTCCCCTGACGTGCCGTTCGCACTGCGCCATCGTCACGACCATCGAGTCGCCCGGCGGGCTAATTGCCCGCCGGAAACAAGTTTGAAGTTGGCGCGTCTTATCCGTACCGTCAATGTGAAAGCACTGTTCGCGAAGGGATGCCTCCAGTGAGAGCCTGGTCGCCAGCCAGAGAGCGCGGGACGCGGTATGCGTGCTTGTGCCAGTTGATGCTGGACGCGACCGGCAGGACGGTGCCCGCAATGTAGCCGGAGTAGGCCACAGGCAGGCACCGCCCACAGGATGAAACCCTGGCGGGCGGTTTCTTTTGGACAACCGAATAT
>JASHSZ010000389.1 GCA_030040815.1 Streptosporangiaceae bacterium | reverse complement strand
CGGGACGTAGGCGGCATGGCGTCTCAGATCGCTGGCCTCGAGCTGGTACTGGCCGACAGCCGCATCGTGACCTGCTCTGCGGACTCCCCGAGCGGCGGTCTCACGCTTCCGGACGGCACTGCGGCGAACCTGTTCGACGCCGCCAGAGTCGGCCTCGGCGCGCTCGGCATCGTTACCGCCATAACCTTCCAGGTGGTGCCTGCCTTCCTGCTGGAAGCCCGCGAGGAGCCCATGGGCTGGTCCCAGGTGATCAGCCGGCTGGACGAGCTGACCGCGGACAACGAGCACTTCGAGTTCTACTGGTTCCCGCACAGCGAGGGCTGTCTGACCAAGCGCAACAACAGGACAGTCGGCCCGGCCAGGCCGCTGCCCCGGTGGCGATACCTGCTCGACGACGAGCTACTGTCGAACTCTGTCTTCGGCGTGACCTGCGAGCTCGGGCGGGCGATGCCAGCGCTGATCCCGGCCGTCAACACGGTCGCCGCCAGGGCGCTGGGCACGCGCACCTATTCTGACGCGGCCTACCGGGTGTTCACGAGCCCGCGCCGGGTCCGCTTCAAGGAGCAGGAGTACGCCGTCCCGCGGGCGGCGCTGTCCGACGTCCTCGGCGAGGTGCGCGCGCTGTTCCAGCGCCGGGACTGGCGGATCAGCTTCCCGATCGAGGTCCGGGTCACGCCGCCCGACGACGTCTGGCTGTCCACCGCCTACGGCCGCGATACCGCCTACATCGCCATCCACGTCTTCCACTCGGCGCCGCATGAGCAGTACTTCACCGACGTCGAGGCCGTCATGACATCGGTCGGAGGCAGGCCACACTGGGGCAAGATGCACACCCGCGACGCCGCCTATCTCGCCGCCAGCTACCCGCGGATGGCCGAGTTCCTGGCCGTGCGTGACCTGCTCGACAGCGAGCGGCGGTTCGGTAACGAGTACCTGCGCCACGTCCTGGGCTCCTGAGGCTGCAGGCGCCGCCGGTTTGCAGGCCTGAGCGACAATCGAATACGTGCAGTTCCTCAGCAAGCCAGTGCATGACCTGACCTACAGCGACGTATTCCTGGTGCCGAGCCGATCCGACGTCGGATCGCGCCTGGACGTCGACCTGACCACGCACGACGGCAGCGGAGCGACGATCCCGGTGACCGTGGCCAACATGACGGCCGTGGCAGGCCGCCGGATGGCCGAGACGGTCGCCAGACGGGGAGGCATCACGATCCTGCCGCAGGACATACCCGTCGATGTCGTTGCCGAAGTAATTTCCTGGGTCAAGTCTCGCGATCTGGTCTATGACACGCCGCTCACGCTCGGGCCGACCGCGACCACCGGACATGCCCTGAGCCTGCTGCCCAAGCGTGCACATGGCGCCGTGGTGGTCCTGGATGACGCCGACCGGCCGATCGGCATCGTGACCGAGGCCGACTGCACCGGCGTGGACCGCTTCACGCAGCTGTCCCAGGTGATGTCCAAGGACCTGCTGACGCTGCCCGCAGGGACCGACCCTGAGCGGGCCTTCGGGCTCCTGCACGACGGCCGCCACCGGGTGGCGCCGGTGGTCGACGCCGACGGGCGGTGCGTCGGCATCCTCACGCGCACCGGCGCCCTGCGCGCGACGCTGTACCAGCCGGCCGTCGACGAGCGGGGCCGACTGCGGATCGGCGCTGCGCTGGGCATCAACGGGGACGTGGCCGGAAAGGCCAAGCTGCTGCTCGACGCCGGAGCCGACGTGCTGGTCGTCGATACCGCGCACGGACATCAGGACAAGATGCTGCAGGCGCTGCGCGCGGTACGGGACGTGACGCCGTCCGTGCCGGTCGTAGCCGGCAACGTCGTTACCGCGGCCGGGGCGGCAGATCTGATCGAAGCCGGAGCCGACATCGTGAAGGTGGGCGTCGGACCCGGCGCTATGTGCACCACCCGGATGATGACCGCGGTCGGCAGGCCGCAATTCAGTGCGGTGCTCGAGTGCGCCGCCGAAGCTCGTCGGCTCGGCCGGCACGTCTGGGCTGACGGGGGCGTCCGCTACCCGCGGGACGTGGCGCTGGCGCTGGCCGCCGGCGCTGCCAGCGTCATGATCGGATCATGGTTCGTGGGGACCTGCGAGTCACCCGGCGACGTATTCCGCGACGCAGATGGCCGGCTCTACAAGGAGAGCTTCGGCATGGCCTCGGCTCGCGCGGTGCGGCTGCGCGCAGCCGCGGACTCGCCCTTCGAGCGGGCCAGGAAGGAGCTTTTCGAGGAGGGCATCTCGTCCTCCCGGATGTACCTGGACCCACAGCGGCCGGGCGTGGAGGACCTGCTCGACAGCATCATCGCGGGCCTGCGCAGCGCCTGTACCTACGCCGGCGCCGATAGCCTGGAAATGCTGCACCGCAACGCCGTCGTCGGGATCCAGGGCGCGGCCGGCTACGCGGAGGGACTGCCGCTGCCTGTCAGCTGGTGACCGGCGGCAATGACCGTTACGGATGACGGAGCGGTCGCCTATGCGACCGCGTTGCGGCTGTCGACAACCGTCGCGGCAGCCATTGCCCACTTCGCCATCCGGTCCAGCAGTTCGCCGCTTACCGCCGACTCGGCGTGGCCCAGCCCCTCCTCGATCCAGAGTTCCTTGGGCTCGCGGGCCGCCGTGTATATCTGCTCGGCGTGATCAGACGGGAAGTAGGTGTCTCGGTCGCCGTGCACGATCAGCAGTGGGGTGGGCGAGATCCTCGCGGCCGCTTCGGCCGGCGGCAGCGGTATCGGGTCCCACCGGCCCTGCCGGATCCTGGTGCCCAGGAACAGCCTGGCCACCAGCCGCCCGGTCTTGTGCTCGACCGCCCAGTGCACCCGGCGCATGGCGGGTGTGCCGCGGTAGTACCAGCGGCCGGGCCCGCTCACCGAGATAACCGCGTCCACGCCGCCCATCAGGCCGGCGTGCCGCAGCACGATGGAGGCACCCATCGAGAAGCCCACCGTGACGACCTGCTCGTAGCCGAGTTCGCGCAGGTAGCGCACCACGACGTCAAGATCCTTCACTTCCTGGTCGCCGAGCGTGCTGTGGCCACCAGACCGGCCGTGGCCGCGAAAATCAAAGACCGCTACCCCGCCGTGCTGATTCAACCGCTTCGCGATCCGCCAGACGTGCGGCCAGCGCCAGTGCAGGGTGAAGCCGTGCGCGACCACGAAACCCACGCCGCGGTCACCGTCGAGGTGGACGGTCTCGATGGGCACCGCGTCGTCGGTTACCAGTATCTCGGCTTTGGTCACGGGCTTCGCCATGCTCCTATTCTGCGGGACGGTATGACCGTGCTGACCAGAGCCCTTCCCCGGCCCGGCCCGGCTAGGGCAGGCTGGTGCCCGTCGGGGTCCGGGGGTTCCTCCCCCGAGTCAGCAGTGTCCGGAATGTCCGTCCGCGCCGCGAGGAGAGCACATGCCCGTCCTTGACCAGCTCGTGTCTGCCATCAGGTCCGCTGCTATCGAGATCATCGACCTCAGCGCCCGGCTCGAGGCCACGACGCCGATCATTCAGCTTCCGGAGCCGTTCGCCAATACCGTTCCCTTCTCGCTGCGCGAGGTCAGCCGCTACGACGAGCGCGGACCCGCCTGGTATTGGAACGACATCACCACGGGTGAGCACACCGGTACCCACTTCGACGCGCCGGTCCACTGGATCACCGGGCGTGACGGCCTAGACATGTCCGCCGTCCCGGTCACGTCCCTCATCGCGCCTGCCGTCGTGCTCGACTTCAGCGAGCAGGCAGCGGCCGACCCGGACTTCCTGCTCGAGCCCGCCCACATCAAGCAGTGGGAGGCAGCGCACGGCCCGCTCCCGGACGGCGGCTGGCTGCTGTACCGGACCGGGTGGGACGCCCGGTCCGGCAGCCAGCGAGATTTCCTGAACGCGAACGAGACCGGGCCGCACACGCCGGGCGTCTCGGTGGAGTGCGCGCGGTGGCTCGCCGAGGAGGCTCCGGTGATCGGCATCGGCGTCGAGACGGTGGGCACGGACGCGGGACGGGCGCACTCGTTCGACCCGCCGTTCCCCTGTCACTCCGCCCTGCTCGGGGCTGGCAAGTTCGGGCTCACCCAGCTGCAGAATCTCGCAGCGCTGCCGCCGGCCGGGGCGGTCGTCATCGCCGGCCCGCTGCCGATCGTCGGCGGCTCGGGCAGTCCCGCCAGGGTGCTGGCGCTCGTCGAGCGATGAAGGTCACCGATGCCGTCGCCGCCGTGCTCACCGACCTGGGCGCGGACACCGTGTTCGGCGTCGTGGGCAGCGGCAACTTCCACGTGACCAACGCGCTCATCGCCCATGGCGCGCGGTACTTCGCCGCCCGGCACGAGTGCGGCGCGGCGAGCATGGCGGATGCCTGGGGACGGCTGACCGGCCGGCCTGCGCTGCTGAGCCTGCACCAGGGTCCCGGCATCACCAACGCGCTCACCGGAATCACCGAGGCGGCCAAGAGCCGCACGCCGCTGCTCGTGCTCGCCGCTGACGTCAGCGGTTCGGCGGTGACGTCGAACTTCCGGATTGACGTGGCGGCGATCACGGCGGCGACAGGCGCCACGCCGGCCCGGCTGCACTCCCCAGCCTTCGCCGTCGACGATGCCGCGCGCGCCTACCGGATGGCCCGCGACGAGCAGCGCGCCGTCGTGCTCGCGCTGCCGCTGGACATTCAGGCAAGCGAGTGCACCTGGCCGGGACCGCCGGATACCCGGCCCGCGGCACCGCACCCGCCGCGGCCGCAGCAGGCCGCCGAGCTCGCGGGCGTGCTGGCGCAGGCCACCCGCCCGGTGTTCATCGCCGGCCGGGGCGCCCGCAGCGCCCCGGCCAAAGCCGCGCTGGAACGGCTGGCTGACGCCTGCGGCGCGCTGCTGGCCACCTCGGCGGCGGCCAAGGGACTGTTCCGCGGCAGCCCCTGGGACCTCGACGTCAGCGGCGGGTTCGCGTCGCCGCTCGCGGCCGAGCTGATCGGTGACGCTGACGTGCTCGTCGGCTGGGGCTGCTCGCTCAACATGTGGACGACCCGGCACGGCAGCCTGATCGGCTCCAACACCACGGTGGCTCAGGTGGACGTGGACGAGCAGGCGATCGGCGCCCACCGCCCGGTCAAGATCGGCGTCGTGGGCGACGTCGCCCTGACGGCGACCGCCGTCGCTGACCAGCTCGTGGACCTCCCCGGCAAGCACGACGCCGGATACCGCTCGGCGGCGCTGCGGGACCGGCTAGCAGGCGCGATCCGATGGCGCGACGTCCCGTTCGACGATACGAGCGACGGAGATCGGATCGATCCCCGTTCCCTCACGATCGCGCTGGACGACATGCTGCCGGCCGAACGACTCGTGGCCGTGGACTCCGGCAACTTTATGGGCTATCCGTCCATGTTCCTGTCCGTTCCCGATCAGGATGGCTTCTGCTTCACCCAGGCCTACCAGTCCATCGGCCTTGGCCTGGCGTCGGCCATTGGCTCGGCCATCGCCCGGCCGGATCGACTCGTCGTCGCGGCACTCGGCGATGGCGGGGCATTGATGGGGATCAGCGAGCTGGAGACGGCCGTCCGGCTGGCGCTGCCGATGGTCATCGTCGTGTACGACGACCAGGCCTACGGGGCGGAGGTGCACCACTTCGGGCCGGACGGGTTCCCGCTGGACACCGTGCGCTTCCCGGCGGCTGACCTGGCTGCCATCGCGCGCGGGTACGGCTGTGACGCGGTGAGCGTGCGCTCGGTGGCCGACCTCGAGCCGGTCCAGGAGTGGCTCGAGGCACGGCCCCCGCGCCCGATCCTCATCGACGCTCGGGTGACGTCCGAGCACGGCGCCTGGTGGCTGGAAGAGGCGTTCCGCGGTCACTGATACGCGCCGACGTGGGTCATGGGTGCGGGATTGCACTGCCCATAGCCAGTGCAATCGCGCACCGATGGACTCGCTGAGATCAGACCCGTTCCTTCTCTGCTGCCCCCATCCCGTCGTCGATCGTGGTCGCGCTGCGTGCGTGGTGCTCCGGCGGCATCGGCTCGCCGGGCACCTCCGCGAATTCGGTCGGGGCGTCAGGCTCCTCCATCGGGTAGGCCACCTCGCCGTGGGCCAGCACGTCGCCCGCCTCGAGGATCGCGTCCGGGTACCGCAGCGGCGTGAAGAACTTGATTCCGCGCAGGATGACGTAGGTCACGATGGCGTCCCAGACGATGACCGTCAGCGCGGCGCCCGCCTGGATCAGCAGCTGCCTCGGGTGACCGTAGAACAGGCCCGCGCCGGACACCGACGACGTCTTGCCGAGGCCGATGTACACGATCATCTGCGGGTCGGCGAGCAAGCCGACCAGCAGGCCCCCGATCAGGCCGGCGAAGCCGTGCGTGTACACGACGCCCAGCGCGTCGTCGACCTTGTTGAACGGCCAGACCTTGCGCGGCAGGTAGCCGAACAGCAGCCAGACGGCAGCGGCGTCGACCACGCCGATCACGA
>JASHSZ010000388.1 GCA_030040815.1 Streptosporangiaceae bacterium | reverse complement strand
GTAGCCATCCACCGGATCAGCGGCGAGCGCAGCGATCGAGAACTCGTCCAGGTCTCCGGTCAGGATGATCCTGGTCTTTGCGGCCCCGAGCGCGTCGAGCTGGGCGCGGACCTCGTTCGCGACCGCCGCCAGATCCCCGCTGTCGATTCGGACCGCGCCGAGCCTCGGGCCGGCGAGCGTGACGGCCGCTGCGATGGCGGTCGGCACATCGTAGGTGTCTGCGAGCAGCGTTGTGTCGGTGCCGAGCGCGTCGAGTTGTGCGGCAAACGCCTGCTGTTCATCGTCATGCACGAGCGTGAACGCATGCGCGCTCGTGCCGCTGGTTGGCACGCCATACTGATGGCCGGCCCGCAGGTTCGACGTCGTGGTGAAGCCCGCGATGTAGGCGGCGCGGGCGGCCGCGACACCCGCAAGTTCGTGCGTGCGGCGCGATCCCATCTCGATGAGCGGCCGCGCACCAGCCGCGGTCACCATCCGGGACGCGGCCGAGGCGATCGCGCAGTCGTGGTTCAGGACCGACAGCGCAAGCGTCTCCAGCAGGACTGCCTCGGCGAACATGCCCTCTACCACCAGGATTGGCGAGCCAGGGAAGTAGCAGTCGCCCTCGGCGTAGCCCCAGATGCTGCCGCCGAACCGGTAGGCCTGCAGGAACTCCAGCGTCGCATAGTCGGCAATTCCGGCTTGCTCCACAAAGGCAAGCTCGTCGGCACCGAACCGGAACCGCTCGAGTGCGTCCAGCAGCCGCCCGGTGCCGGCCACGACGCCGTACCGGCGCCCGCTCGGCAGCTGCCTGGCGAACACCTCGAAGACCGCGCGGCGGCGCGCGACGCCGCTGCGCAGCGCCGCCCGCACCATGGTCAGCTCGTAGTGATCGGTCAGCAGCGCCGTGCTCGGCGCAGGCTCCGGAGTCGCGTGGCAGGTGCTCATGCCCGGCAGCTTATGAAACGCCGCTGGCGGGCCCGTGGCGGCCACGCGCGTCACCTGTTGACCGCATCTGCCCGGTAGGCGGCGTCGGAGTCATTAACGAGAAATGTCCGTGCGTTCGCGTTCGGTTTGGGTGGAACACTAACGTCGAGGTAGTGGGACACTGAACCGTGCGGGGAGGTGACGACAGGTGGGCGCTGCGCCGGTAGAGGTCGAGCAGCCTATGACGGGCGAGAAAGCAGAGCTGGACGCACCGTGGGTCACTGTCGTCTGGAATGACCCGGTCAACCTCATGAACTACGTGACGTACGTCTTCCAGCGGGTCTTTGGTTACCCCAAGGCGAAGGCGGAGAAGCTGATGCTCGACGTCCACCACAAGGGCAAGGCCGTCGTGTCAGCCGGCACCCGCGAGGCGATGGAGCGGGACGCCGAGACGCTGCACGGCTACGGCCTCTGGGCGACTGTGAGCCACGACTCGTGACCTGGGAGCCGCTTCCCGGCGACGATCGGGGTCGCGACGAGCGCGGCGAGCAAGGGCTGGCAGCCTCGTTCCGATCCGTGCCCGGCGGGGCGATCGCCTTTTTCGAGCAGCCTCAGGCGGGCGTGATCCGCAGCCTCGTCAGCCAGGTGGCCGAGCTCGTCAGCGCGGACGCGGAGGCCGGCGGGGAAGCCGGCAACCTCGAGGCCGAGCTCGGGCTGTCGAGCCATGCGCAGGCGCCCGACGATCCGGTGCTGGCAAGGCTGCTGCCAGACGCCTACTCCGACGATGCGGAGGCCGCCGCCGAATTCCGCCGCTACACCGAAGAGACGCTGCGCGCGGGCAAGGTGGCGTCGGCGCAGACCGTGCTGGCGTCGCTGCCGCCGCACGGCGGCGAGGTGCGGCTGAGTGAGCCAGAGTGCCAGCAATGGCTGCGAGCGCTCAACGATGTCCGGCTTGCGCTTAGTGTCCGGCTCGGCATCACCGACGAGAACGACGACCTGACCGAGCACTTCCAGGTTGACGACCCGCGCTCCGCCTACGTCTGGGTCTACCAGTGGCTCGCCTACCTCCAGGACAGCCTGCTGGACGCCCTCACGTAGCCCGCCCCCAAACTGGCGGCTACGCTCCAGGGATGCTGACGATCGGCGCGGAGCTGCGCTCGAAGATTGTCGCGCATGCGCTCGCTGATCATCCGGACGAGGCCTGCGGTGTGATCGCCGGGCCCGCGGGCAGCGACCGGCCGGAGCGGTTCATCCCGATGCTCAACGCTGAGCGCTCGCCCACCTTCTACCGGTTCGACTCGCTAGAGCAGCTGCGGGTCTGGCGGGACATGGACGATCGGGACGAGGAACCCATAGTGATCTACCACTCGCACACCGCCACCGAGGCCTATCCGTCGCGGACCGACATCTCCTACGCCAGCGAGCCCAGCGCCCACTACGTGCTGGTGTCGACCAGGGAGATCGACCGGCCCGAATTCCGCTCGTTCCGGATAATCGATGGGGAAGTGACCGAAGAGAGCGTGCTCGTGGCGCCGGAATGATCGCGGCCGACGTCCGGTTGCAGGTACGGGTGCCCACCTTCGACCGCACCGAGTGGAGCAGATAGTCATGGCAATCGAGGTCCGCATCCCGACCATCCTGCGCAGCTATACCGGCGGCGCGAAGTCGGTAGAGGGCTCGGGTTCGACGCTCGACGAGCTGATCGCTGATCTTGACGGTCGGTACGACGGCCTGCGTGAGCGGCTGGTGGACGATGCCGGCCTGCGCCGCTTTATCAACGTGTACCTGAACGACGAGGACGTCCGCTTCATCGGCGGGCTGGCGGCCCCGCTCAGCGACGGCGACACCGTCACGGTGCTCCCTGCGGTGGCCGGTGGCGCTCGCTAGCGGAGAACCTGATCAGCCTCATGCGCTACGACAACCTGCTTGAATCCGTGGGGGGGACGCCGCTGGTCGGGCTGCCCAGGCTGTCGCCCGGCCCCGAGGTCCGACTGTGGGCCAAGCTGGAGGATCGCAACCCGACCGGGTCGATCAAGGACAGGATCGCGGCCTACATGGTCGCCGCCGCGGAGAAGGACGGGCTGCTCCGCCCCGGCTCGACCATCCTGGAGCCTACGTCGGGCAACACCGGCATCAGCCTCGCCATGGTCGCCAAGCTGCGCGGCTACCGGCTGATCTGCGTCCTGCCGGAGAACACCTCGGCCGAGCGCCGGACGCTGCTCGAGGCCTTCGGGGCGGAGATCGTGTCCTCGCCCGCCGCGGGCGGCTCCAACGAGGCGGTGCGCGTGGCCAAGCAGCTGGCGGCCGATCATCCCGACTGGGTCATGCTCTACCAGTACGGCAACGAGGCCAACGCGCGCGCCCACTACGAGACGACCGGGCCGGAACTGCTGGCCGACCTGCCGACGATCACTCATTTCGTCGCGGGCCTCGGCACCACGGGCACGCTGATGGGCACGGGCCGGTTCCTGCGCGAGCACGTGCCGGGCGTGCAGATCGTTGCCGCCGAGCCCCGCTACGGCGAGCTGGTCTACGGGCTGCGGAACCTGTCCGAGGGCTTCGTCCCCGAGTTGTACGACGAGTCGGTGCTGACCTCGCGATTCTCGGTGAGCTCGGCCGACGCGCTGCGCCGGACCAGGGAACTGCTGGCTGCGGAGGGAATGTTTGCGGGCATCTCGTCCGGGTGCGTGCTGCACGCGGCGCTCGGCATCGGCGCCAAGGCCCAGGCGGCCGGCCAGCGCGCGGACATCGCCCTCGTCATCGCCGACGCCGGCTGGAAGTACCTCTCGACCGGCGCCTACGGCGGCACTCTCGAGGAGGCCGAGGCCAGGCTGGAAGGCCAGCTCTGGGCCTGACCCGGCGGCACGCCGGACACCGGGGCTTCGCCTGCACCCCCGCGGACGGATGAACTGGCTCGGGAAACGACTTTTGACGACCGTGCGTGGCCGCGAGTTGGTTCACCGGCCTTGGCGACCGGCACGGCACATCGAGGCCACGCGCTGGCTGGGGCGGTGCTCCCGGTTAGCCGATGGCCATGCGCCAGACTGAGTTTCCGCCCATGGCGGTCATGTTGATGATGTCGGCCCCGTTGTCGACGGTTCCGTCGGCAAACCTGATTGTCAGGTACACGAAGGTGGAATCGTTCGGATTGGGCGTG
>JASHSZ010000387.1 GCA_030040815.1 Streptosporangiaceae bacterium | reverse complement strand
AGGGCGCGTGTTGGTGAGCACCGTGGGCTCGACGAAGTATCCGCGGTCGCCGAATCTGCCGCCGCCGGTGAGCGCGGTGGCGCCGTCGGCCTTGCCAGACTCCAGGAAGCCGGTGACGCGGCGGAACTGCTCGTCGGACACGAGCGGACCCATCTGGGTGGCTGGGTCGAGGCCGGATCCCAGCTTGATGGACTTGGCGATCTCGGCCACGCCGTCCACGACCTCGTCGTATCGGCTCTCGTGCACGAACAGACGCGAGCCCGCCACGCAGCACTGGCCGTGGTTAAAGAAGATCGCGTTGGCGGCACCCTCGACCGCGTTGTCTTCGGCGTCGTCGAAGACGATGTTGGGGCTTTTGCCGCCGAGTTCGAGGGTGAGCTTCTTGAGGTTCCCGGCGGCTGCCTGCACGATAAGCTTGCCGACCTCGGTGGAGCCGGTGAACGCGACCTTGTCGACGTCGTCGTGAGCCGCCAGTGCTGCGCCCGCCGTCTCCCCGAACCCGGGAACGACGTTGACGACGCCGGCGGGAACGCCGGCCTCGGCCATCAGTTCAGCCAGCCGCAGCGCGGTCAGCGGGGTCTGCTCCGCAGGCTTCAGCACGACCGTGCAGCCCGTCGCGAGCGCGGGACCCAGCTTCCACGCCGCCATCAGCAGCGGGAAGTTCCACGGGATGATCTGACCGACCACGCCGACGGGCTCGCGCAGGGTGTAGGAGTGGAAGTTCGCGCCCGGCATGTACGGAACCGAGATGTCGATCGTGTTGCCCTCGATCTTGGTCGCCCAGCCGGCCATGTAGTGGAACAGGTCAGCGGCCAGCGGCACGTCGGCGGCCTGCGCGACTAGGTATGGCTTGCCGTTGTCCAGCGACTCTAGCTGTGCGAGCTCATCGACGTGCTCGAGAATGAGGTCACCGATCTTCCACACAATGCGGCCGCGCTCGGACGGCGTCATCCGGCTCCACGGACCATCATCGAATGCGGCCCGAGCCGCTTGGACGGCACGGTTGATGTCCTCGGCATCTCCTTCGGCGACCCGCGCAAGCGTCTCGCCCGTGGCCGGGTTCGGAGTCTCGAACGTCTTGCCCGATGCGGCATCTACCCACTGGCCGTTGATAAACAGCTGGCGGGGGGAGCCGATGAAGGCCTCGACGTTGTGGTCAAGAGTGACCGTCATCAGGAACCATCTCCTTGCGTGCGGGGCTGTGCGCCTGCGAGCAGCTCCCGGGCTAGACGGTCAAGGAGATGCCGTTCAGGCCAAGTAGTCACTATGAGACTACAGAAGTGAGGACAGCACAAGGCGGGGAACGACGTCCGAGGTGGCACGCGCACGCTGTCGGCTGTCTCACGCTGTCGTCTCGGAAGAGAGAGGCGCGATGGCAGGCGGCCGCAAGCAGGTTGAGGCGGATCAAGGGATCCGGCGGCCAGATGATCACCCTGGCGCTACTCGGCGCGCTGTGCACCGAGTAGCACCGCAACCGGGCCAGACTTGAGGCGAGAAGCAGCTCGTGCTGGCCAGGCTGATCAACTTCGCGATCACCTCAGCGGATGGCTGCAGACCGGGGGAGGAGCCGTGGAGATCGGGCCAGGCCGTCGGCGTCCATTAGGGACCGGGCAGGCAAGCCGTAGGGTTGGTGCATGCCTGATCCGAGCCAGCCGCCTCTTTCGCTAGCGGAGTGGCTGGTGCTGTGCCTGATCTCCGAGGCGCCGACACACGGCTTCGCGCTGGCCCGCACCCTGTCCGAGGACGGAGATCTCGGGCAGATATGGCGCGTACCCAAGCCCGTCATCTACCGGGCACTGCAACGGCTTGAGACCGCCGGCCTGGTGGCCACGGTCGAACTGCAGCCGTCCAGCGCAGGTCCGGTCCGATCGCTTGTCGACGTCACGGGAGCTGGCCGGGACGCGGCGGCGGCATGGCTGACCAAGCCCGCTCGCCACAACCGGGACATTCGATCAGAGCTTTTGATGAAGCTGGCCCTGCTGGAAAGGGCGGGTGCTGATCCAACGCCGTTGCTGGTCGCCCAGCGCGCGCTGCTGGAGCCGGTTGCCAGCGCGCTGCAGGTGAGACTGGCCAGGGCTGCCGGATTCGATCGGATGATCATCTTGTGGCGACGGGAGACGGTCGCCGCGACCCTGCGCTTCCTGGACGAGGCCCTGCGCGAAGCGACCCGAGTCGCGAAGGCGCGGTAGACCGAACCTTCCGCCAAAAGCCGGCTTCTCTTAGTCTTGGTAGTCTCAGCGTTACTACCGAGAGAAGGGCCACCCGCGTGCGTGCTGATCCGGCTGACTCTATGCTGGGCAGCCCGGCATGCCTGCCAGGCAAGCCGATCGTGGGAGTCCTCCCCGATGGCACGCCGTACTTCGCCCCCATCGGCCAGGTCGTCGAAGACGGCGCCCTGGTGACCTGCTACCTCTGCGGCCGCGCATTCCGCTCGGTTGCCGCGCACCTGGCCTCCCATGGCTGGATAAAGGCGCAGTACTGCGAGGCATTCGGGCTCGAGCGCCGCCAGCCGCTCGAGGGAGCCGACACGCGCAAGCTGCGGGCCGCCGCCTTCAGCGGGCGCATGGTCTTCGAGCCGGCCCTGCGCAACGGCAGCGCTCATGGTCGCGAGCTCGCACGCACTGGCCAGCTCACCAGACAAGCCGCTGACGCAGCACGCGGGCGGTCGTTCCCCGAGCAACGCCGTCAGCGGTCGCGGACAGCGGTATCCGCAGCCGCGCGCGCTCAGCTCGCCCGGGCTAACCGGGAACGCGCCCACCAGCGGCTAGCTGGCGTGGCGGACGAGGTGGCACACCAGCGTGGCTACACCGACATCGGACAGCTCGTACAGGACATGATCCGCGCTGGCCACAGCCTTACTGGCATTAGCGTCACGTGCGGCCTGCATAAGGACTGGATGTCACGCCATCTGCCGCGGCTGGACCCAGCGGCGGCCGAAGCAGCCGTTGCCAGCGTCGACCGGCTTGATGCGCGCTGGCTGCCGGCCCTTCGCGCCCTCGGGTTTGAGGACGTAGCCAGCTATCTCCGGCACCGGCATCTCGTCGAGCACAGGAGTGTCAACGCGATCGCGCGTGAGGTGGGACTGTCCTTTCACGCCGTGACGTCCGCGCTATCGCGACACGGCCTCGAAGTTGCGCCGCATGCCGCCAAACGACATTCCGCCCAGACTCGGGTCGCCCAGGTGGCAGCAGCGCTGGGAGTCGACTCGGTCGTCGAGTACATCGAGCAGCGCCGGGCTCAGGGATGGACCTGGCAGCAGCTGTCAGCGGCGTCAGGCCAGCCGCAGACGTGGCTCCGCAGGCACGCCGCACGCGACGTCAGGAGCGTGAATGGGAGGCCATCATGACCATCTCCGCCAGCGACGTCAACGCGCCGATCGGGCACACGGATCGCTTCTTCATCGGTGGGCGGTGGGTCGCGCCCTCGTCCGACGCCACGATCAAGGTTATTGACTCACACACGGAGCGGGTGTACCTCACGGTCGCCGAGGCGCAGGCGGCCGACATCGGCCGGGTGGTGAGCGCGGCACGTGCGGCGTTCGACAGCGGGCCGTGGCCCCGCCTCACGCATGCCGAGCGGGCCGGCTACCCGAGTCCAAGGCCATCCTGCTGGACGGCCCGACAGCCAGGTACGGCGCTGCGGGCATGTGAGCCTGGCCCGGCAGGCCCTGGACCGGCCCAGCGCGGATTTGTAGTCTCAATGAGACTACAGGTCTGCCTGACCCAGAGAGGCGCACTGACCCGATGACGGCATCGACCGATAGCATCAGCACGCCGCTGCTCATCGGCGGTGAAGAACGGGCCACCACAGAGTCGTTCCCCGTTCACGATCCCTCTGCTCCAGGCGCGATCGTCGGCTACGCTGCCGCGGCGTCGGCCGCCGAGGCGCGGGACGCGGTCAGCGCAGCCCACGCGGCCTGGCCCGGCTGGGCCGCCCTCAGCGCTGTCGAGCGGACGGGCATCGTCATCAAGGCGCTCAGCGGGCTTGACGCCGACGCTGACGAGCGGGCCGAGCTGCTGGTCAGGGAGAACGGCAAGATCCGCTTCGAAGCGACCATTGACCTGCACGTGTTCGCCGGTCGCTTCCACCAGGCGGCCGAGTTCGCGCCGCTGCTCGACGAGAGTGAGCACATCGCCGCGCCGCCGTTCATGACGACGATCTCCCACGTGCCGGCCGGCGTGGTGACCATCATCTTCCCGTTCAACTGGCCCCTAGCGATCCTCGCGGCGAGCCTGCCGTATGCCTTGATGGCGGGCAACACCGTCGTGGTGAAGCCGCCGCCCACCACACCACTGTCGGTCGTGCGCACGCTGCGCCATCTCGTGCCCGCCCTCCCACCCGGCGTGCTGAACGTGGTCACCGGACTCGACGAGGTCATCGGGCCGGTCGTGGTCGGCGACCCGAGGGTCCGGCACGTCTGCTTCACCGGCAGCGTCGCAGGCGGCCGGCGGATCATGACGATGGCGGCGCCCAACCTGACGAACGTGACGCTCGAGCTCGGTGGAAACGACCCGGCCATCGTGCTGGAGGACGCCGACCTCGACGACGCGGCGATCGGCAGGCTAGCCGCAGCGACGTTCATGACGTCCGGGCAGGTGTGCATGGCGCTCAAGCGGCTGTACGTGCCGCGCCGCCGCTATGACGAGGTCGTCTCTGGACTGCGGGCGGCACTGGAGCCGACGCGGATCGGCTCGGGCCTCGACCCCGAGGTAACCATGGGGCCCCTGAACACCCGCCGCCAGCGGGACTACGTCGCCGACCTCGTCGCGGAGGCCCGCCAGGCGGGTGCGGAGGTGTTCCAGTTCGGTGACTTCGCCAGCACGGCGACCGACGGCAACTATCTGCAGGCCGCACTGGTTCTCGACCCAGCGCGCGACCTGCGGATCGTGACCGAGGAGCAGTTCGGCCCGGCGCTTCCGGTGATTCCGTACGACACCGAGGCCGAGGCAATCGCGGAGGCCAACGACAGCTGGTCCGGATTGTGCTCGTCGGTCTGGTCGGCTGACACTGAGCACGCGATGGCCGTAGCTCGGCAGCTGCGCACCGGCGTGACGTTCTTCAACAACCACAACGCGACCGCCGTGGACGAGCGGGCCCCCTTCGGAGGCTTCAACCAGAGCGGGATCGGCCGCGAACTCGGGCGTGAGGGCATGCTCGACTTCACCGAGACGCACGTCATGAGCGTTCCTTCTAAGTAAGAGCATGGAGGTCAGCCAACAATGAGCCTGGCAGATGAGATCAAGGCGCCGCTGCGCAACACGGACCGGTTCTTCATTGGCGGCGAGTGGGTACAGCCCTCGTCCAGCGCGAAGATTGACGTGATCGACTCAGGCACAGAGGAGGTGTACTTCAGCGTCGCCGAGGCGCAGGCGGCCGACATATCGCGAGCCGTCGAGGCGGCTCGGCACGCGTTCGACGACGGGCCCTGGCCCCGGATGACGCACGCGCAGCGGGCCGAGTACATGCGCGCGATCGCGGTCGGCCTCAGGGAACGCACCGACGCCCTGGGCCAGATCTGGCCGCGCGAGTCCGGGGGCCTGCACATCTTGGCCCCGTACTTCGGCGACGACGCTGCTCACACCTTTGACTACTACGCGGGCCTGGCCGACACGTTCACCTGGGAGGAACCGGCCCAGCCCACTGCCGGCGGCGAGTTCGGCCTCATCGTCCGAGAGCCAGTTGGTGTCGTCGGCGCGATTATCCCGTGGAACGTCCCCATCGGCCTGCTCGCCAGTAAGGTCGCCCCGGCGCTCATCTCCGGCTGCACGGTCGTCCTGAAGTCCTCGCCCGAAGCGCCCGGTGAGGGGTACCTGGTGGCCGAGGCGGCGGAGGCTGCGGGGCTGCCGGCGGGCGTGCTCAACGTGGTGACCGCCGACCGTGAGGTGTCCGAGCTGCTGGTGCGCGACTCTCGCGTCGACAAGATCGCGTTCACTGGGTCGACGGCCGCCGGGCGGCGGATCGGCTCGATCTGCGGCGAGCGGATCGCCCGCTGCACGCTCGAGCTTGGCGGCAAGTCGGCCGCGGTGATTCTCGACGACATGGACATCGCGACCGCAGCTCAGGCCATTGCGGGCGCAGAGTGCTTCCTGTCCGGCCAGGTCTGCTCCTCGCTGACCCGAATCGTGATTCCAGCTGGCCGCCATGACGAGTTCGTCGACGCGCTGGCCAGCACATTCTCGCAAGTCCGGGTCGGCGACCCGTTCGACGTGCAGACGCAGATGGGCCCGCTGGTGGCTAGCCGGCAGCGGGATCGGGTCGAGGGGTATATCGCGAAGGGCATCGCCGACGGCGCGACGTTGGTCACCGGCGGCGGGCGGCCCAAGGACCTGGAGCGGGGCTACTACGTCGAGCCCACGGTGTTCGGCAACGTCGACAACTCGTCGGTCATCGCGCAGGAAGAGATCTTCGGCCCGGTCCTGTCCGTCGTCCCGGCGCAGGACGAGGCCGACGCGATCCGGGTCGCCAACGACACCATCTACGGGCTCAACGCCTCGGTGTTCACCAACGACGTCAACCGCGCCCGCCAGGTTGCGGCGCAGCTACGCTCTGGAACCGTCGGGCACAACGCCTTCCGCACCGATTTCGGGATCGCGTTCGGTGGCTTCAAGCAGTCAGGTATCGGCCGCGAAGGCGGCATAGAAGGCCTGCGGAACTACCTCGAGGTCAAGACCGTCATCCTCGATGGGCGCCCAGCGGGCTACGAGGACCAAGACCGCTAGCCCAGCAGTCACCCGAGGGGGTCGTTACCTCCGCGGCCAGCCCGGCGGACCTGGTCCGCCAGCTGCGCTCGAGGGGATCCAATGGCTGGCCGGCGAGCACAGGGATGAGATTGCGGAACATGAACGAACTGGCCGGAAAGCCGTGCAGCAGCACAACGACCGGTGCTCCCGGCGGCCCGGCCTCCCGGTAAAACAGGTGCCGTCCCTCGACAGTGGCATATCGGTGGTAGATGGTCGTCATCGTTCGAGCCTGCGGGACGAGTGGACGTGCTCGCATCCCCCGGTAGCTAGCCGCTGCTCTGCCGTGCCTTCTGGTAGTGGCGACGCGCCTTCATGCGGTTGCCGCAGATGGCCATGGAACACCAGCGGGCAGTGCCCGCCCTCGAGCGGTCGATAAGAAACAACCGGCACTCGTCGTTCGCGCACGGGCGTAGCCGTCCCGCGCTTGTCTTTGCGAGGGCGTCCCACGCCAGGATTGCCCGGACAGCGAGTGCGCGGTCTGGTGCGACGCTCAGCGTCCACGTGATCTCCCCGGCGGCGATGGCCGGAGTCAGCGCCGCGTCGGCCAGGAAGCCCGCCAGCGCGTCGGGCGATAGCTGTGCGCGCACGACCGCCTGCAGGGCCGCGCGCACCTCCAGCACGAGCTGCCACTCGGCGTCGCTGGCCGCGCCGCCGACCCTCGCCAGCCAGTCGAGAGCGCGTGCTCGGTCCCCGAGCTCGTCGGCGGGTACACCGTCGATGAGCGGGGTGGTGTTGAGCAGCGCGAGCAGAAAGCTCTCGTCGGAAGGCACATCAGCCATAGTCTAACCAGATTACTTCACTTGACAGGTTAGATCGAGGGTTGCTTGACTACGGCTGTACCGGCAGAGGCAGGTCGGCAGGGAAGCCCCGCGGGAGCCTGACAAGAGGGAAAGCCGTCATGCCATCCGAAAACGCTCGATACCCGACCGATGCAGAGCCCAGCGTGCTGAGGCCGTCGCTGGCGACGCCAGGTCAGCCGCGGCTGCTCGGTCGCGACGGACTGTGCCGGGAGCTTGACCGGCTCGTGTCCGCCGTCACGGCTGGCCAGAGCAGAGCCCTGGTATTGCGCGGCGAGCCTGGGATCGGGAAGACGACGATGCTCGACTACCTGGCCGCACACGCGCCGGACTGCCGAGTGGCGCGCGCCGCAGGCGTTCAGTCGGAGCTCGAACTGGCGTACGCCGGGCTGGATCAGCTGTGCACGCCCATGCTGGACCATCTCGACAGCGTGGCCGCGCCGCGGCGCGCGGCGCTGCAGATTGCGCTGGGCCGCTGCGCCGGGCCGGCGCCAGATCGCTTCCTCGTTGGCCTCGCCGCGCTCAGCCTGCTGTCCGACGTCGCCCACGAGCAGCCGCTGCTCTGCCTGGTCGATGACGGTCAGTGGCTCGACCAGGCCTCTGCGCAGGTGCTGGCCTTCGCCGCCCGCCGGCTCGGGGCGGAGTCGCTCGGCCTCGTCTTTGCCGCTAGCGAACCGACTCGCGAGCTGGCCAGGCTGCCGGAGCTCGTCGTCGAGGGCCTGCACGACCAGGACGCCCTGGCGCTGCTCGACAGCGCGCTCGCCGGTCCCGTCGATGCGCGGGTTCGCGATCAGATCCTCGCCGAGACGCACGGTAACCCGCTGGCGCTGCTCGAGCTGCCGCGCGGGCTAACCCCGGCGCAGCTAGCCGGCGGGTTTGGGTTTCCTGGCGCGATAGGTCTCACGGGCAGCGTGGAGGAGAGCTTCCGGCGTCACGTGGAGGCGCTGCCTGGCCCGACCCGGCGGTTGCTGCTCGTCGCAGCGGCCGATCCGACCGGTGACGCGGCGCTGGTATGGCGCGCCGCGTCCCGGCTCGGCATCAGCGCCACGGCAGCGGTTCCAGCCGCCGAGGCGCGGCTGGCCGAGTTTGGTGGCCGGGTTCGGTTCCGTCACCCGCTCGTACGCTCGGCGGCGTACCGATCGGCGTCGGTGCGGGATACCCAGCAGGCGCACCGCGCCCTGGCAGAGGTCACCGACGCCCGGCTCGACTCCGACCGCCGGGCGTGGCATCTGGCGCAGGCAGCCGCCGGACCTGATGCGGACGTAGCCGACGAACTGGAGCGGTCGGCCGACCGCGCGCGGTCTCGGGGCGGCATCGCGGCGACGGCCGCGTTCCTGGAACGATCGGCAGTCCTGACGCTGGCGCCAGAACAGCGAGCCAGCCGTTCGCTCGCCGCGGCCGACGCCAAGCTGGCGGCAGGAGACCTCGGCGCGGCGCGCGAACTGCTCGCCGTGGCCGAAGCCCGGCCAGCCGGCGAGGTCCACCAGGCACACGTCGAGCTGCTGCGCGCCCGGATTGCGTTCGCCGCGAGTCACGGCAGCGACGCACCGACCCTGCTGCTGGCGGCTGCGAGGCGGCTTGAGTCCGTTGATGCCGCGCTGGCGCGATCGACGTACCTGGAGGCGCTGTCCGCTGGAATCTTTGCCGGGCAGCTCGCCAGGCCCGGGTGCGGTCTCTGGGAGGTGGCACGCGCTGCCTTGACCGCGCCGCCGCCGCCGCGTTCAGCGCGCGCGCCCGATCTCCTGCTCGACGGCCTGGCCGCGTACTACATCGACGGCTACGCAGCCGGGGTGCCGGTGCTGCGCACGGCGCTGACCGCGTTCGGGACCGACATGTCCGTCGAGGAGGAGCTCCGCTGGCTCTGGCTCGCTTGTCTCACCGCCGTGCACGTGTGGGATGACGATGCCTGGGAACGGCTGTCTGCCCGGTACCTGGCTCTCGTCCGACAGACCGGGGCCGTTGGCGAACACCCGCTGGCCCTCGGTATGCGCGCTCAGCGTCTCCTGCTGGGCGGGCAGCTGACCGCGTCGGAATCCCTGGTAGCGCAGGCGAATGCCGCGACCGAGGCGATGGGCGGCACGCTCGCCCCCTACGGTGCGCTGGCAGTCGCGGCGCTGCGCGGCGACGAGCGCACCGTCTGCGCACTGGTAGATGCGGTGGCTCCAGAAGTGACCCAGCGCGGCGAAGGTGCCGGGATGACCGCGGTCGGCATGGCCAGCGCGCTGCTGTTCCTCGGCCTCGGCCGCTACCAGGAGGCGATGCCGGGCGCGCAGCTGGCCACCGCGAGTCCGGGAACCATCGGTGCGCCGCCGTGGGCCATCGCTGAGCTCATCGAGGCCGCAACGCGTACCGGCAAGACCGACATCGCGGCCGACGCTTACGAGCGGCTCGCCGAGATGACGGACGCCAGCGGCACCGACTGGGCGCTCGGACACCAGGCACGGGCGCGTGCGCTGCTCAGCGGCGGCGCCGAGGCCGAGGACCACTATCGCGAGGCCATCGAGCGGCTGCAGCGGACCGGGATGCGCATCTGCCTTGCCCGAGCTCACCTGCTGTACGGGGAGTGGCTGCGACGGGAGCGGCGCCGTAGCGACGCGCGCGCACAGCTTCGAACAGCCGTCGGCATGCTGGACTCGATGGGAGCAGCGGCATTCGCCGAGCGAGCCCGCCGCGAGCTGCTGGCCACCGGCGAAACCGCGCGCAAGCGCGCCGTCGGCGCGCGGAACGATCAGCTGACCGCACAGGAAGTGCTGATAGCGCGGCTCGCCAGGGAGGGGCTGTCGAACCCGGAGATCGGCGCCAGGCTCTACCTCAGCCCCCACACGGTCCAGTACCACCTGCGCAAGGTCTTCATCAAGCTCGGAGTCACCGCACGAAGCCAGCTCGAGCTCGTCCTGCCGGACGGGCGCGGAACGTCTCACGGGTCGATTAGCCGGCCCTTGATGGCTAGCCACCAGGGGATTCGATCACGGCCCGTCCGGACACAAGCTCAGTAACGGTGGCATCCAGCCACGCCACTGGACTGGCGGCGCCCGCCTACCGCCCGGTAGCACCTCGCCAGAGGCGGCCATCGCCGGGCACACCCGGAAGGAGCAGGACAATGGGCCTAGCCTGGCGGCAACCACCCATCGCCCCGGCTGCGATCGGCCGGTTCCTGGTGGCCGATCCGCTGCCGGAAAGACTGATAGATGAGGCACCGCCGGGCGGCCGCCTGTGACTGACCTCGGCTCGGTGGCGGCAGCAGCCACGGCTACGGAACGAGGATCTGCGCCGCCGGTGCTGGTGTCGGTGAACGTGGGCCTGCCGAAGGACGTGCCCTGGCAGGGCAAGACCGTGCACACCGGCGTCTGGAAAGAGCCGGCTGCCGGCCCGAAGCTGGTGCGTCGGCTGAACATCGACGGCGACGGCCAGGGCGACCTGTCCGGGCACGGGGGCGAGCAGCGCGCGGTGCTGGTCTACCAGCTCGACTCTTACCGGCACTGGCAGCAGCACTTCGGCTGGGACGACGTGAGCTACGGCCAGTTCGGGGAGAACCTCACGGTCGACGGCATGGCCGACGACGAGGTGTGCATCGGCGACCGGTACCAGATCGGCGAGGCGGAATTCGAGGTCACCCAGCCGCGGGTCAGCTGCTACCGGGTCGGCATGCGCGTGGGCGAGCCCCAGATGGCTGCGCTGCTGGTCAGCCACCATCGTCCTGGCTTCTACATGCGGGTTATCACCGAGGGACACGTCCAGGCCGGCGATCAGATCATCAAGACCCAGGCTGGCCCGCATCAGCTCAGCGTGGCCGACACCGATGCGCTGCTCTACCTGCCTGACCGGGACCACGACAAGCTAGAAATCGCGGTGCAGATCCCGGCTCTCAGCCCCGGCTGGCAGCAATCGTTCCGCGAACTACTCGATGCCGCCGACAGCACGGGCGCCACCGAGGCGCCCGCGCACACCGAGCCGGCCTGGGCAGGCTTCCGCCAGTTGCAGGTGATCAAGGTCGTTCCGGAGAGCACGACCGTGTCCTCCTTCTACCTGAGCGCCGCGGATGGCAGCCAGCTTCCGGCAGCCATCGCCGGCCAGTACCTGACGCTCCGGATCACCGGCGCCGGCACGCCTGCCCCCGTGCGCAGCTACTCCCTGTCCTCGGCACCCGACGCGGGCACCTACCGGATCAGCGTCAAACAGGAGCCGCACGGCGCCGCCAGCCGCTACCTGAACCGCGACCTGCGACCGGGAGCGATCCTGGACGTGGCCGCACCCCGCGGCGACTTCGTGCTGGATGACAGCGTCGGCCCGATCCTGCTCATCTCCGCCGGCATCGGTGTGACACCAGTCCTGTCCATGCTCTACCAGCTCGCGGAGTCCCGCAGCGAACGGGACGTCTGGTGGCTGCACGGCGCTCGCGGGCCGCACGAACATCCCTTCGCGGCCGAGGCGCACGCCCTGCTGGCGTCGCTGCCGCACGCCTGCGAGCGCGTTTTCTACAGCGCGGCTACATCGCCCGAGCGCCACCGGGTCCACGCCACCAGCGGCCGCCTCACCAAAGAGGCGCTGGTTACGCTGGGTATCCCAGCAAGCGCGAGCGCCTACGTCTGCGGGCCGGCCTCGTTCATGGCCGACATGCACGGCGCCCTGACCGCGCTCGGCGTCGACCCGGTGGCGATCCACACTGAGCTGTTCGGCGCGCTGGCCTCGATCAACCCGGGCCTGACCGGCCAGACCCGGCAGCTGCCGCACCAGCCGCCGGGCCCTCCGGTCACCGGGCCGCTTGTCAGCTTCGCCCGCAGCGGTATCACCACGGCGTTTGGCAACGACCGGCGCAGCGTGCTCGAACTCGCCGACGCGTGCGACGTGCCTACCCGGTGGGGCTGCCGCACCGGGGTCTGCCACACCTGCGTCACGGCGCTACTGTCCGGCGACATCAGCTACGCGCCGACCCCGCTAGAGCTCCCAGCCGCCGGGCAGGTGCTCATCTGCTGCGCCCGGCCCGGCACCGACATTGTCCTGGACATGTAGGTCCGTACCGCAGCAGCTGCCGCTTAACGGCGGGCTACCTGGAGTGCTGGCCGCGCACCTCGAACGCCAGGAGTATGTCGGAGAAGCCCCGGAATAGCGCGAAGAACCCGACCCAGAGCAGCAACAGCAGCGCCTGCGCGGGGAACTCCTGCTGCGAGACCCAGAAGCCGAGCAGGATCTCTAGCACGCCCGCGGTCAGGCCCAGCCACCAGGCCGGGTTGGTCTCCCGCGAGGAGATAGAGGTGACCAAGTCGAGGCTGCCGCGGAAGATGAGCAGCAGCCCGAAGATCGTGGCCAGCGCCCAGAATGCGCTGAACGGGCTCGCGAACGACCAGCACGCCGCGAGCAGGAACAGGATCGCCATCAGCACGTGCGCCCAGCGCCACCGCTTTCGCATCGAGGCGATGAGGATCTCGCTGAACCAGCCGCCCACGAAGACCACGCCCATGAGGACGCCCACGGCGACCACCGAAGAGAGGCGGAACCGCAAAACGACGAGGGAGATGACCAGCCAGGCTATCCCGGTGACGAGGAACAGCCACCACGGCCCGCCGAGTCGGTCCAGTGCTGTCTCCACCCTGCCACGAGCGCTAGGTCCCGTCACCGACTGGAAGCTCATGTTCATGTTCGTATCCCTTCGCACGCCCGGCTCGACAGTCTCACCAGACCCTCTCAATAACCACAGTCCGGCACAACGTCGCATCTGAAACCCCGGAGTTCCCGGAACCCCAGAGCGGACCGGCAGGAAGGCTACGAGTGACTGGTCATCCATGATGAGGACTGGCATCGCGCCCTTGACGTGCAGGGCGCGCTGCGGGCAAGGCGAGCGAGTCAGAGCTGTCGGTTCCCGGTTCTGCTGGTCGCGGGAGGTGTAGGACGTCCAGGCCGGAACCGCATGGAACGATGTCGGCATGGCGGACTCGCGCGTTGACCCACCGCTGGAAGCGGACGAGCTCACCACGCTGACCATGTTCCTGGACTTCAACCGGGCCACCCTGGCTGTCAAGTGCGACGGCCTGGCCGATGATCAGCTGCGCGAGCGCGCCGTACCGCCGTCAAGCTTGTCATTGCTCGGCATTGTCAGGCACATGGCTGACGTGGAACGCAACTGGTTCCGGCCGGTGCTCGCCGCTGAGGAGATGCGGACCCTCTTCGGGCCAGATATGGACTGGGAAGCTGCATTCCGCGACGTAGCCACCGCTAACGTAGCCGAGGCGTTCAGCACGTGGCGGGCGGAATGCGACCGCTCACGCGCCCTGGTCGCGGCCGCCCCGTCATTGGAGACGAGAGGGTACCGGGGTGGCGAGTGGTTTTCGCTTCGCTATGTCCTGACCCACATGATCGAGGAGTACGCCCGCCACAACGGTCATGCTGACCTGCTCCGTGAGCGCTTGGACGGTTCGACCGGCGAATAGTCTCGCCCAGCCGGGCTGGCGCGCGTGACACGCGCCGTCCGAGCAGGGGCACCCCGCCGAGGGTTATGCCTCCGGCAGCGTAGGCGATCTCTGGATCCGCGCGGTAGGCGTAGACCCGCTGTGACCCGTTTCATCGGCCGGACCGCAGGACGGGCAGGTCGCGCGTGGGCCCGCTCTCGATGAGGCGCAGCAGTGCTGCGGTGTCGAGGTTGCTGTCGACGGCATCAGCGAGCTGGTCGAACTGGGCCTGTCGGGCCGCGGCGAAGCAGGTGTCGGCCGCCGGGACGAAGTCGGAGCCGGCGATCCTGGCGGTCTCGGCGAGGTAGGACCGGCGGAACGCGTCGTTCTCGAAGATCCCGTGCCAGAGCGTGCCGGACACCGCGCCGGCCTGGCAGCCGTCCAGCTCTGCTGCCTCCTCGCCAGGTCGGCTGGTGAACCATGGTCGGCCACCGACAACCTCGACGGTGCCGTGGTGGATCTCATAGCCCGCAACCGGTAGGTGGCCCGCGTAGCCGGAGGTCAGGCGCAGCGTCTTGACCGCGGCGAAGCGCGTCGCCACTGGCAGCAGGCCCAGGCCAGGGACGGTGCCTGCCTTGCTTTCGATCTGGTCATGGATGACGGTGCCGAGCATCTGGTAGCCGCCGCAGATACCCAGGACCGGCAGGCCGGCGGCGGCCCGTCTGGCCAGGGCGCGGTCCAGCCCGCATGCGCGTAGCCAGGCCAGGTCGGCGACGGTTGCCTTGGTGCCAGGCAGGATCACCAGGTCGGCCTCGTCCGCCGCCGTCGGCGAGCTGATGAACCGGACGCTCACGCCGGGCTCGAGCGCCAGCGCGTCAGCGTCGGTGAAGTTGGAGATGCGGGGGAGTCGGATCACCGCAACCTGCATCGACCGATCGCTGCAGGCCGTGTCCGCTGGCCCGTACCCGCCCTCGGTTGCCACGGCGTCCTCGGCATCGATCCAGGTCCGGTTCAGATACGGAACGACGCCCAGCACCGCCCGGCCGGTCCGCGCGGTCAGGTCGATCAGGCCGGGCGTCAGCAGCGACTGGTCGCCGCGGAACTTGTTGATCACAAAGCCGCTGATCAGCGCCTGATCGGCCGGCTCCAGCAGCGCCACCGTGCCGTACAGGGCGGCGAACACGCCACCGCGGTCGATGTCGCCCACGACGATAACCGGCAGGCCGCGAGCGCGGGCCAGGCCCATGTTGGCCAGATCGCCGCGCCGCAGGTTAATCTCCGCTGGCGAGCCGGCGCCCTCACAGATCACGACGTCGAAGCGGGATCGAAGGTCGTCGTAAGCGTCGAGCACCGTTGCCAGCAGCCGCTCCCGGCCCGCGCCGGCGCCCCAGTATCCGTCGGCCGCGGTGTCGCCGACCGCGTGGCCCAGCAGCACGACCTGGCTGGTCAGATCGCTGCCCGGCTTTAGCAGCACCGGGTTCATCGCGGCTTCGGCGGTCACGCCGCACGCTGCGGCCTGCATGGCCTGCGCGCGGCCGATCTCCGCACCGTCGGGTGCGACGACCGAGTTATTCGACATGTTCTGCGCCTTGAATGGCGCTGCCCGCACACCCTGGCGGGCGAGCCACCGGCAGATGCCGGCGGTCAGCACCGACTTGCCGGCATCGGACGTCGTGCCGGCCACCAGCACCGAACCGGTCGTCACAGCGGCTCGGGCGCGCGTTCGCGCTGCAGGTAGCCGGCGGTCATCCCGCCATCGACGAGCAGCGTGGTACCGGTGATGAACTCTGACTCGCGGCTGGCGTAGAACACTGCGGCCACGACGTTGATATTCATCACCCGGTCGTGGTCGGCGACCCGGGTGTCGATGAGCCGTGCGGTGACGCCGACTCCGGCGTTGTTCACCAGCACGTCGAGGCCGCCGAGGTGGTCGGCGACATCGGCCACCACGAAGCGGGCTCCCGGTCCGAGCGCCCGTTCGGCTTGCCTGCCGAGACTGACGTCACCGCTGGTGATGACGACCCGTGCTCCCTCGGCCAGGAAACGCTCGGCGATAGCGAACCCCAGGCCTGCGGTGCCGCCGGTGACCAGTGTGCGACTGTCCTGCAGCAAACCCATGGCCGGCCAGTCTAAAGCGGCCTCTGCCGTGGTCGGAAGCTTGCCGGCTAAGCCGCCGGTTCGGCGTTGCTTCTCGACTCCGCGGCGCGGGCATGGGCCTGGCTGCGTGCCGCCCGGAAGCGTTGTTGGGCGCCTTGCTTTGTCAGGCCGTAGCAGGCGCCGATCTCACCCCACGTGGCCCCGGCCTTGCGGGCGGCTTCAACCTGAGCGGCCTCCAACTCTTCTGCCACTTCACGCAGACGCCGCGCGGCTTGCAGCCTGCTCATCGGCCCGTCGGCGACGTCGAGGGCGCCGAGCGCGGCCAAGATCCGCTTGGCAAAGTTCTTGGAGGCCACCGTCACAGCGTATTCGACAACTCGGTCAGGTCAATGATATGTTGACGCATCGTCAACGTTTCGTTGACCTGCCGGTTCCGGGAAGCGGGTGATACGCGTGGCCAAGAAGAGCAAGAAGAGCAAGAAGAGCAAGAAAGGGACGAAGTAGTCCGCTAGCTGGACGGCAGCGGTTCGGCTTTGTTACCGCTGCCGTCCACCCGCGGTCATCAGGGCGCTAGTGCTGGCTGCGCGACGGGCGAGATGGATGATGATGCCGGTGGCAATTTCGACGGTCTCGGGCCCGCTGGCACGGCCGTGTGCTGCTCGCCGCTGACGGCCCAAGGCGCTGGCCAGCATCGCCGCACTCGTCAGTGACCCACCAGCCACTGCGTGAGCAGCCGCCCGCTGCCTAGACCTTGCGGCGCGGTGTTTCGTTATCGTCGACTAACGATGAAACAGCCAGCATCGAGCGCCGCGCTGATCGAGCCGATGACCGATGGTCACGCCGACGGCGTTCTCAGCATCTACCAGTCGGGTATCGACGAGGGCAACGCGACCTTCGAGACTCAGATACCGGCGTGGGAAACATTCTCTGAAGCCAGACTTCCCGACCACCGATTTGTTGCCACCCATGGCAATCTCGTTGTTGGCTGGGTAGCTGTCACGGCAGTCTCGCGTCGCCCCGTGTATGCGGGTGTTGTGGAGCACTCGGTCTATGTCGACCCGCTCGCCAGGGGCCGCGGCATCGGACGACAGCTGCTCGAGGTGCTGATCTCGTCGACCGAGTCGGCCGGAATCTGGACAATCCAGTCGAGCATCTTCCCTGAGAACATCGCCAGCCTCAGGCTTCACGCTGCCGCGGGATTCCGGGAGATCGGAGTGCGCGAGCGCATAGCGCGCCATCACGGCCGCTGGCGCGATGTCATCCTCATCGAGCGACGAAGCCGCGCGATATGAAGAACCACCGGGGCACAGCACCTTACGGCCGGATCCACGACGAGTGTGTCGACCCCTTCCCAACGGCTGCCAGCACCGTCACGGGCAAGTCGCCGGACCTTTACCGCATTTGACAACCTTCCGATTTAGGTCTCTGAGCGTGGCCGGATCAGCGTGGAGACCATGCAGCAGTACGAGGCGGCGCACTAGCCAGTCTGTCGGCGCTCACGTAATTCCCCAGGTTGAGGCGCTTGCCGCTCACGTAATTCCGCAGGGGCACGCTCACGTAATTCCGCACCGGGACGACGTGCGTGTCGCCGCTGGTGTGGTCCTCGCAAGTCGAAGGCTGCTCTCGTTCAGACGAGCTGACGGGAGCCTTGATGGCGAGGAGGACGTTCGACGTGCCGGACGTGACGGAGATTTTGGTCCACTGGGATGCGGGCCGGTCGCAGAGCGAGATCGCGACCAGCCTTGGCCTGGATCGCAAGACGGTGAAGAAGTACCTGACGCCCGCGATCGCTGCCGGGCTGGCGCCGGGCTCGGGCCGGACGCAGCCGGAGTGGTCGGTGCTGGTGCGGGAGTGGTTCCCGCAGCTGACCGACAGTAGTCTGCGGCAGATCAGCTGGCCGCTGATCGAGCCGCACCGGGATTACATCGTGGCCCAGCTGCAGGCCGGCGTGACGAAGGCGACGATCTGGCAGCGGCTGCGTGATGAGCACGGCCTGCAAGCTTCTGTCGCGTCGCTGAAGCGGTGGATTGCGGCGAACCTGCCTGAGGAGTCGCTGCGGCAGCGGGTGCGGGTGCTGCGCGAGGATCTGCCGCCGGGCCAGGAGGGTCAGATCGACTACGGCTATCTGGGCTGGTGGGTCGACCCGGTCGGCGGGCGGCGGCGCCGGGTGTGGGGGTTCGTGATCGTGCTGGCCTGCTCGCGGCACCTGTTCCTGCGGCCGGTGCTGAGCATGGATCAGGCGGCCTGGACCGCCTGCCACGTGGAGGCGTTTGAGTTCTTCGGCGGGACGCCAGCGCGGCTGGTGCCCGACAACCTGCGCACCGGCGTGGAACGGGCGGACTTGTATGACCCGCTGATCAACCGGTCTTATGCCGAGCTGGCCACCCACTACGGGCTGCTGATCGACCCGGCCAGGGCCCGCAGGCCACGCGACAAGGCTCGGGTAGAGCGGCCGATGCCGTACTGCCGCGACTCGTTCTTCCGCGGCCGCGAGTTCACCTCGCTCACGGCGATGCAGCAGGCCGCCCGGGACTGGTCGCTGAATGTGGCCGGCCGCCGTTCCTGCCGGCCACTGGGCGGGGCCGCGCCCCTGAGCGTGTTCGAGGCCGTGGAGCGTGAGCAGCTCAGGCCGGTGCCGCGGACGGTGTTCGTGCTCGCCGCATGGTCACGGCCCATGGTCGGGCCCGACATCCATGTCAAGGTCGGCAAGACGTTGTACTCGGTGCCGTGGCGGTTCATCGGCACCAGGGTCGACGCCCGCTCGACCACGACCATGGTGCAGATCTTCTGCAAGGGCGAGCTCATCGCCACCCACCCGTTCCGGGCACGCGGCAAGCAGACCGACTACTCCCACTACCCGCCGGAAAAGATCGCCTTCCGGATGCGCACCCCGGTGTGGTGCCGCACCCGCGCCGCCGAGATCGGCGAGCACACCACCGCAGTCATCACCGAGCTGCTGGAAGTCAACGCGCTGTTCCGGCTGCGCGCCGCGCAGGGCGTGCTCGGCCTGGCCGGCAAGTACGGCCCCGGCCGACTCGAGGCCGCCTGCGGCAAGGCGCTGCTCGTCGGTGATCCGGCCTACCGCACCATCAAGGGCATCCTGGCCGCCGGCACCGAGACCGACCCGCCGCCGGCCGGCGCCGGTGACGGCGGCGCCGCGGCCTTCCTGCACGGCCCCGCCGCGCTGTTCGGCGACGACACGCTGTTCGGGAACGTCGTCCCGCTGCCCGCCGCGAGCGACGAAACCCGTCGTCCCGGCGGGGACGACGCACCCGCTGCCGAGCCAGGACGGCCGGCATGAGCATCGTCGAACCCGCCCTGCACTCGTGCCTGCGGACGCTCAGGCTGTCCGGGATGCTGGAGACCCTCGACGCCCGGCTGGCCCAGGCCCGCGCCGGCGAGCTCGGTCACCTGGAGTTCCTGCAAGTGCTCTGCCACGACGAGATCACCCGCCGGGAAACCGCCGCCATGACCCGCCGGCTGCGACGGGCACACTTCGAGCAGCAGGCCACCCTGGAGGGCTTCGACTTCGCCGCCAGCCCGAAACTGCCCGCCGCGCAGATCCGCGACCTGGCCGCGCTGCGCTGGCTGACCGCCGGCGAGTCGGTGATTCTTTACGGGCCGGTCGGCGTCGGCAAGTCCCACGTCGCCCAGGCCCTGGGTCACCTCGCGATCCGCCACGGCGCCGAGGTCCGGTTCACCAAGACCAGCCGCCTGCTCGCCACCCTCGCCGGCGGGCACGCCGACCGCAGCTTCGACAAGCGGCTCGCCGAGCTAATCCGCCCGGCCGTGCTCATCCTCGACGACTTCGCGATGCGCGAGCACACTGCTGCTCAGGCCGACGACCTCTACGAACTTGTCTCGGCCCGTGCCTCAGCCGGCCACAGCATGGTGATCACCGCCAACCGGGCACCCGCCGACTGGTATCCGCTGTTCCCCAACCCAGTCGTCGCCGAATCACTGCTCGACCGGCTGATCAACACCAGCCACCAGGTCTTCATGAACGGGCCGAGCTACAGACCCAGCAAGAGGCCCGGCCGGAACGCCATGACAGCAAGGGAGCACACCGAGTAGAACATCACCAAGGACCCACAACCTGCCCAATTACCTGAGCGCAGGCACCGGGAATTACGTGAGCGTCCACAGCCACGGCTGAAGCCGCCACTTCCGCCAGATCCGCGCGACCCAGACGTTGGAGATGCCCAGCTGGGCTGCAGCAGCCGCGACGTCCAGTGCGTCACCCGCAGCCGCAGCGGCGGCGGCTCCGGTGTCGCCAGCAGGGCACCTCATGACCACCGACGGCCTCCGGGGCTGCTGGTGTCCGACAAACGCTAACGGACCCGGACCTGCTGCGGCCGTTCTCGCTGTCGGCGG
>JASHSZ010000386.1 GCA_030040815.1 Streptosporangiaceae bacterium | reverse complement strand
AGGCCGTTGTCCTTGGCCCAGGCCCGCACGGCGGCGCGGTCAACCCGCGGAGCAGACTGGCGGTCCGAGCCCGCACGGCGCCGGCTGCGGCTCAGCCGGCGCCCTGCTGCGACATACGGCGCGAGATCGCGCTGGAGCTTGGCGCGGTTTCGCTCGCTCAGGTCAATCTCGTACGTCACGCCTTCAAAGCCGAACATTACGGTCTCGGCAGCCGACGATCCGTCCAGATCGTCGGTCATTACCACGGCGACGGTCCTAGCCATGCCCCTCATAATCCTGGCAATTCCGGTCGCTGTCAAAAAATGGCACGGCACTTTCTGCTGTGCTGGCATGCGCAGCGGGCCGAGACAGCATTAGACAGCCGCAAGATGGGAATGACGGAGGTCCACCCAGTCAATCTCGAACCTGGGCGGGCCAAGGTAATGCGCAACTCGGGGGAACGCAATGCAGAGGGTCGAAGTACAGCTGGAAGACGATCTGACGGGCGGCCCGGCCGACGAGACCGTCGAGTTCGGCATAGACGGCAGGACCTACGCGGTCGACCTCAACGCCAGGCACGCTGCCGAGTTCCGCCGACAGCTATCACGCTTCGTTGAGCACGCCAGGCCGGTTCGCTCGCGGACACGCGGCACGATCCGAACGGCAGCCAGCCGCCAGCGCAGCCGCGAGATACGTGCCTGGGCCGAGCAGCATGGCCTCGACGTTGCCGAATACGGACGCCTGCCCGGCAACGTCGTTCACCAGTACGAGGCGGCCCTCAGCGGCACCCAGTCGGCCCCGCGCCGAGCCCGGCGCGGTTCGGCGAGGGGCCAGGGCGGTAGTAAACGCGGACCGCGCTTATCGGGCTCAGCAAGGCCGGGCCGGCCGTAGGTGCCCGCGGATCCTGGCAGCCAGGTTGGTGCCCAAGCACTCGACTGCCGCACCCGCTTGACTGCCGCACCCGCCAGCGCGAGCAGGTCTGCGCGTTGACCGGTTAGCTGAGTTCGTCGCGGCCAGTGCATTCTGACCGTTCCGCGTCCGCGCAGAACCGGCCACCAAGACGCCACAATCACGATCACGAATCCAGGGCCGCTGTGAACGGCGAACACCCCGGCAAGGCTCGAGCCGCCCCACGAATGCGCGTAACTAGCGGGATCAGAGTAGTTCAACGCCCAGAACTCGGCGATGCCACGGCCGACCGCGTACAACGCCACGAGGCCCGCCACGATGCGCCCGACAATGGGGAGACCCGTGCGCCGCCGCCTGCGCGAGAAAATGCTGGCCAGTCCGGCGATGACGGCCGCGATCAGCACTATGGCAGCCACAATGCCCGGCACCTCTGCGGCGATTTCGTGCTGGCTTCCGGTTGCCATGTGCACGTCGACGATCGCCGCGAAGCCGCCCACTGTGGCTCACGCTCGCTGTGCCGCCCGGTGGCGGACGGTGATCGACACGGTCAGGGCGAGCCAGGGCCCGACCGTACCCAGCAGTGCGAGCGCCCTCAGCAGGTTTGTCGGCGCCCACAGAATGTTGCCGGTCAGCCGCGTGCATACGGCGAAGATCTCGCAGGTCACGGACACCACTGCGGCGCCGGTGAGCACGAGCGCTCTGGGATGAGCCCGCGCGTGCACGGCGATGCAGTTCCTGAGGACGTCGACGACGGCAGCGGGCGTCAGGGGGCGTCCTCGAGCAACGCGCGGAACTCTTCGCCATGCCGTTGCCGCCACGCTGGGGGATGGATGGCGACCAGGACATTCCGGATTAGGTCCACGCCAGCCTGGCCTTTCCCGTCTCCACGACGAGCGCCCACCGCTGCAGTTGTGCTGCCAGCTCGCCGCGGCACCAGCCCGCTACCGACCAGGGCCGGCCTACTGAAACAGCTGCCGGGCTTCTGCGGCGAGATCGGCGGTCGCTACCGGAATGCCCGCGACGGCGCGCGTGGTGTGCTCCGGCTGCAACATCGCGAACAGCCGGTCGTCAACCCGGATGGGGACGCGGGCGGCGAGCGCGAGGTTCACTGCGTCGCTCGGCCGGGCGTCGACCTGCGCGGGACCGCGCGGACTGCGCACGACCACGGTCGAGTAGAACACGGAGCCGGTGAGCTGCGTGACCCTGACTTCCTCGATGTTCGACCCCGCAGCAGTCACGAGGCTGGCCGCCAGCCGGGCAGTAAACGGCCGAGGGGTCTCGACTGACTCCATTGCGAGCGCGAGCGACGCCGCTTCAGCGGGTCCGATCCAGATCGGCAGGCCGCGGTCGCCGGCGCGCTCGCGCAGCACCATCACATGCGTTGGGTTCTCGCCCTCGCTTCGGCGGATCTCGGTGACCGCCACGTCGGTCCAGGTGGTGCCATCGTCGGTAGCCATCGCGGCTCCTTCCGTTGTGTCGAGCAGCCCTGTCAGCTTGGGAGCCAGCGCCGCGCGAGCTTGATGGAGCCTGGCCTTCACCGCGCCGACGGACACGCCGAGGTCCGCTGCCACCTCGCGGTGCGACAGCCCCTGCAGGTAAAACAGCCAGACGGCGTCACGCTGGCCTGGCGGCAGCACGCTGACTGCGCCCCGGATCCGCGCCGCAAGGTCAGCGGCCTCTGCCGCGTCCGCCGGGCCAGCCTCGGTTGCGGCCAGGTCGGCGGCTACACCCGTGACCTCAGCGCGGAACTGGCGCCGCCACCGGCGTGACACGTTGAGCGCGATGCCGCAGAACCAGCTGCCAAACCGCTCCGGGGAGCGCAGCCTGGCCAGCTCGGTCATCGCCGCGATAGCCGCCTCCTGGGCCGCGTCGCGGGCCAAGTCGGCCGACCCGAGAACCTGCGCAGCCAGAAACACCGCGGTGTCCCAGTGCCGCCTCAGCAACTCGCCCATCGGCTCGCGAGCCCCAGCAAGAGA
>JASHSZ010000385.1 GCA_030040815.1 Streptosporangiaceae bacterium | reverse complement strand
GACGCTGACGAACTGCGCCAGCACGGCCTGGCGGGCACGCCTGAGGAGATCGCCGGCAAGATCGCCCAGTTCGCCGGCGTGGGCGCGGCGCGCGTGTACCTGCAGGTGCTGGACCTCAGCGACCTCGATCACCTGGAGCTGCTGGCCGAGTTGATCCCCGCGGTCCGCTAGCCACGGGCCTCGGCGTCTGCATCAGCGTCGGCGCGGCGCACCAGCGACCGCGCGCCGCCCGCCCGGGCGGGCGGCGGCTGGCCGGTGACGGAACTGAGCTGTGCCAGCCGCACGGCCACGGCCGCGATCACGGCCAGCGGCAGGCTGACCGCGATCCGCTGCAGCGTGCCGTCCCAGCTGTCGTGCGGCCCGGCGTAGAAGGCGACGAGCAGGCCTGCCGACGTGACGGCGGCCGCGGCCAGCGGTCCGGCCAGGCGGCGCCACCGAGAGTCTCGACGCAGCCGCCAGGCCAGCAGTACCGGCCCGGTCACGAGGAGCACGTAGCTGGCCGCGCTCACGACATCGTGCGCGTGGTTGTGCCAGGACTCCGGGCCGCCGGTCAGCAGCACGTGATCGCGGCGCAGCAGCCCGGCGGCGATGGCCAGCACCCCCGCCGCCTGAATCAGCGCGGGACCCGGCCCGGCTGCCCGGTACCCGCCGAGGCCAGCCGCAAGCGCCGCGCCGAAGCCGACCGCGCAGCCGCCGAGCACCAAGAAGCCAGTGATCATGAGCCACGGGTCGGTCGCGTTCTCCGCGGCCAGGCCGCTGATCTGCGGGGTCGCGAACGACAGGCCGGGCTGACGCAGCGACCCAGCGACCCACGCGAGGGTGAACGCGGCGGGCCCGGCGACACCAGCGACCGCGCCCAGGCGAACCCAGAGCTGGCGACGGAACCCCGTTCCGCTATGAAGGCGCGCCACCGGCTCGCCGCCACGGGTCGTAGTCCACCTCCAGCGGTTCCTGCGGTGGCCGCTGCTGCGCGGGAACGTGCCGGAGGTTGAGGCGGATCCTTGTCCAGCTCGATGACCGGCCGCGCATCGAGTCAACCAGGATGTCCGCGGGCTGGAGCAGCGCGGCGGCGTCCGGATGGCGCCGCTTCCACCGGTCCAGGCCGGCCAGCGCCTCGGCCTCGCTGGCCGCGCGCGCAATCTCGATCAGTGGCATCGAGCTGCGGCGGCGGTTGGTCGGGCTGCCGCTGCCGGGCGCGCGGTCAGCAGCGGCCGGAGCGGTCCGGCGACGCGACGGCTGCACCCGCGGCGCCTCGCCGTCCTGCTTGGCAAAGTGCGGCGGCCACGGCGCGTCGGGCAGCCCTGCCGTCTTGTCCGCAGCGGCGAGCTCGAGCAGCGCGTCGAGCGAGCCGGCGTCCTCGTCGATGCCCGCCGCCGGGTCGCCGATCTCCGCGTACCGCAGGGGCATGGTGTCGATGGTGAACGCGGCCGGGTCGCAGTCCGGCACCTCGTCCCAGCGCAGCGGCGCTGACACTCGCGCGTCGGGCCGCGGCCGGACCGAGTACGCGGACGCCACCGTGCGATCCTTGGCGTTCTGGTTGTAGTCGACGAACACCCCGTGCCGCTCTTCCTTCCACCAGCGCGAGGTGGCCTCGGCCGGAGCACGGCGCTCGATCTCCCTCGCGAGCGCGACCGCGGCGCTCCGCACCTGCGGGAATGTCCAGCGCGGCTGGATCCGGGCGTAGACGTGCATGCCTCGTGAGCCCGTCGTCTTCGGCCACCCGGTCAGACCCACGTCGGCGAGCACTTCCCGCGCGACGAGCGCGACGCTGACAATTTGCGACCACCCGATGCCGGGAACGGGGTCGAGATCGACACGCAGCTCGTCCGGATGGTCGAGATCGTCAGCCCGGACCGGATGCGGGTTCAGGTCGATGCAGCCGAGGTTGACCACCCACGCCAGGCCCGCCGCGTCGGTGACAACGACTTCCTCCGCGGTACGGCCCGACGGGAAGCTCAGGACGACGCTGTCCAGCCAGTCCGGCTTGTTGGCCGGCGCGCGCTTCTGCCAGAACGCCTCGCCCTCGGCGCCGTGAACGAAGCGCTTGAGCACCATAGGGCGGTCTGCGACGCCGCGTAGCGCGCCCTCCGCGACGCTGAGGTAGTAGCGGATCAAGTCCAGCTTGGTATGTCCGGTCTGCGGGAAGTACACCTTGTCCGGGTGGGAGATCGGGACGGTGCGCCCGGCGACCTCGAGGATCTCCGTGCGGGCGGGCATGCTGCCACGATAACCGGGTTCGCTGCGATGCCGCGGGCGCCACCATGCCAGCGCGCGAAGTGCTTCTATTGGAAGTCATGACCAGCGATAGCGGCGGTGGCTCGGCCCTTGCCAGCCTGGAAGCGCTCGTCGGCTCGCTGCCCCCGGACAGCCGCCTGCCGTCCTACCGGGAGCTGCAGCGCCGATACCGGCTGAGCCCCGGCACGGTGCAGCGGGTGCTGGCGGAACTGTCCCGCCGCGGCCTGCTGGTCACCCGGCCGGGCAGCGGCACCTTCACCGCGGCCCGCCGGACGGCGCGGCCCGACGCGGATCTGTCCTGGCAGACGCTCGCGCTGGGCAGCCGGGCCGGTCTCGGACCCGAGCTGGAACGGCTCGTCGACCCGCTGCCGCCAGACGCGATCGGCCTGGCGAGCGGGTTCCCGGACGAGCGGCTGCAGCCCCTCGGGCTGCTCGCGGCGGCGGCGTCGCGCGCGGCCCGGCACCCGAGGACCTGGAGTCGGCTGTCGCCCCAGGGCCTGCCGGAGCTGCGCAGCTACCTGGCCGACGAGGCCGGCGGCGGCCTGACCGGCGACAACGTGCTGATCGCGTCGGGCGGCCAGTCGTCACTATCGGCGGTGTTCCGGCACCTGTGCGCGCCGGGTGATCCGCTCATCGTCGAGTCGCCGACATACGTCGGCGCGCTGGCGGCGGCGCGCGCCGCCGGGCTGGTGCTGGTGCCCGTGCCGGGTGATGCCAGCGGTGTGCTGCCGGACGCGCTCGCGGACGCGTTCGCGCGCACCGGGGCCAGGCTCGCTTACCTGCAGCCGCGTTATGCGAACCCGACCGGGACGGTACTCGCGCGCGACCGCCGTGAACCGGTACTCGCGGCGGCCGCGCGGGCTGGCGCGTTCTTGCTCGAGGATGACTGGCTGCGCGACTTCGACCTCGGCGCGCCGTCTCCGCCGCCGCTGGTCAGCGCCGATGACGACGGGCACGTGATCTACCTGCGCTCGGTGTCGAAGCCGATCGCGGCGGGCCTGCGGCTGTCCGGGCTGGCGGCGCGCGGGCCGGTGCTGGCCAGGCTCCGCCGCGGCCGGATCAGCGACGACCTGTTCGTCGCGCCGATCCTGCAGCAGATCGCGCTGGACGTGCTCACCGCGCCGGGCTGGCCCCGCCACCTCGGCGTGCTCCGCCGGCAGCTGCGGGAGCGCCGGGATGCCCTCGTCGCGGCCGTGCGGCAGCTACTGCCGTCCGTCCGTCTCGACCTCGTTCCGGCCGGCGGCATGCACGTGTGGCTGCGACTGCCCGACGAGGTCAGCGACGAAGCGGTCACCGCGGCGGCCGCGGCGCGGGGAGTGTCGGTCACGCCGGGCCGGTCCAGCTTCCCCGGCGAGCCGCCGGGCTCGTTTC
>JASHSZ010000384.1 GCA_030040815.1 Streptosporangiaceae bacterium | reverse complement strand
ATCGAAGACTCCGAGGCCATCCAGCCGGGCGAGGCGGTCAGCTTCACGCTGCTGCAGGAGCAACTGCACTCGGTACTGGACACGCTGTCCGAGCGGGAAGCCGGCGTCGTCTCGATGCGGTTCGGCCTGACCGACGGCCAGCCCAAGACGCTGGACGAGATCGGCAAGGTCTACGGGGTGACGCGCGAGCGGATCCGGCAGATCGAGTCCAAGACCATGTCGAAGCTGCGGCATCCGTCGCGGTCCCAGGTGCTCCGCGACTACCTGGACTGAGTCCGCCGAGCCCTCATCAGGCACTAAAGCACCCCCTGGCCGACCTAGCTGGCCAGGGGGTGAGTAGGGGTCTAGAGGTCAGGAAGAGGCGTCGTCGCCGGGCTTGGTCAGCAGCCTGCCGGTCTCGTCCTGGATCTCGACGGCGATCTTCGCGAGCGCCTCGGCATGCTTACGGTTGTGGTGTGCGCAGAACAGCAGCTCGCCCGAGCCGGGCAGAATCACGCGTACGTAGGCAGGCGCTCCGCAACGGTCACACAAGTCAAGGGCGCTCAGCGGCCTCGTTGGGGCTATCGCTCCGGTCATAGGGCGCCTCCTCGCCTCTCGGGATGGTGTCGGCCAGCTCCAGTGCTCCGAAGCCCGGCCCTGACGCCTCGGGGTCCAGGAGTTCCCCCCGGCCGCACCGTGCCGACGACAGTCCATCCAGCTTGTGATCTCTTACGCATCACAACACCTGGGCCGGTCGTTTGTCATCCCCTGCGGGGCCCCAGTATGCCGAAGGCGAACACCCGGTATGCCGTGCCGCAGCCTGTCCACATTATTTATATAGATAAGAGGTATTTATTGTTCACAGCGTTATATGTCGCTCGGCGTGGTGGCGCGAAGAGGGGCCGGATCGCGGCTACCCTGCCTTCAGGCCCTCATCCAGTGGTCGCACCCCGGCTAGTCCCGCAGGGTTTGGCCGGCCGGGCGCGCGGTACCTGGATGTCGGCGTGGTGTGGCTAGCCTGCCACGACATAGGTCCTGCCCAGGGAGCTGCTGTGACCGCCCTCAGCACAGAGCCAGAACGCACCGCCGCGGCGAACGGCGGGCGAGCCGGACGTCGGCCGGCCGACCGGTCACCGGGTGCCGCGAGCGCGCCCGGAGCGGCGCACGGTCCGACGATGGACGGCTACACAGCGCGCCACCTGACGGTGCTGGAGGGCCTCGACGCCGTCCGCAAGCGCCCCGGCATGTATGTCGGCTCGACGGACGGCCGCGGCCTCGCCCAGTGCCTGGGCGAGATCTTTGACAACGCCGTAGACGAAGCGCTCGCCGGGGCCTGTACTCAAATTGACGTCATCCTGCACGTCGATGGCTCGGCCGAGGTGATCGACAACGGCCGCGGCATTCCGGTCGACAACGAGCCCAAGACGGGGCTGCCCGGCGTTGAGCTGATCATGACTCGGCTGCACGCCGGCGGCAAGTTCGGCGGCGGCTCGTATACCGCCTCCGGCGGCCTGCACGGGGTGGGGGCGTCGGTGGTGAATGCCCTGTCGGCCCGTCTCGACGTCTGGGTCGAGAAGGCTGGCTACGAGTGGTCGATGAGCTTCCGCCGCGGTGTGCCCGGCCGATTCGACTCCGACGGCCCGGGCGCTGCGTTTACCCCGGAATCCGGGCTTGTCAGGGGCCGGAGGGTGGCGAAGGCGGCGAGCGGCACCAGGATCCGGTTCTGGCCAGACCGGCAGATCTTTGTGCCCGGCGCCGACTGGAGATTCTCGTGGCTGGCTCAGCTGGCCAGGCAGACCGCCTACCTCGTGCCGGGACTCATCATCAAGGTGACGGACGAGCGTCCGACGCGGGCGGACGGGGACGACACGGCGAGCGAGGACGCTGTCGCGTCGGAGGACAGTCCGGCGGGCCGGTCGGCGCAATTCCGGTTCGCAGGCGGGATCAGCGAGTTCTGCGCGCACCTGTCGGAGGGAGAGCCGGTCACCGACGTGCTGCGGATCACCGGCAGCGGCCAGTTCACCGAGACGGTGCCTGTGCTCGACGACGCCGGTCACCTGACGCCCACCGATGTCGAGCGCCGGCTGGACGTGGACGTGGCGCTGCGCTGGGACACCGGGTACGACACCACGGTGCGGTCGTTCGTCAACGTCATCCCGACCGGGAAGGGCGGCACGCACGTCACCGGCTTCGAGCGCGCGATGGTCCGAACTCTGAACGAGCAACTGAAGGCGGCCAGGCTGCTGAAGGCTGGCGAAGACCCGGTCGTCAAGGAGGACGTGCTCGAGGGCCTGACGGCGGTCATCTCCGTGCGGCTGCCCGAGCCGCAGTTCGAGGGCCAGACCAAGGAGGTGCTCGGCACGCCCGCGGCTTCCAAGATCGTCAGTCAGATCGTGGCCGCCGAGCTCGGCAACTTCCTCGAGGGCCGGGTCCGGGGCAGCAAGGCGCAGGCACGGGCGGTACTGGACAAGGTCATTTCCGCCGCGAAGACCAGGATCGCGGCCCGCGAGCACCGGGAGAATCAGCGGCGCAAGTCGGCGCTGGCCACGTCGGCGCTGCCGGCCAAGCTCGTCGACTGCAGGTCGGCAGACGACCGGAGCGAGCTGTTCATCGTGGAGGGCGACTCGGCGCTCGGCACGGCGAAGAACGCGAGGGACTCCGAGTTCCAGGCGCTGCTGCCAATCCGGGGCAAGATCCTCAACGTGCAGAAGGCGTCGCTGTCGGACATGCTCAAGAACGCCGAGTGCGCCGCGATCATCCAGGTAATCGGCGCGGGCTCGGGGACCGCGTTCGACCTGGACTCGGCCCGGTACCAGCGGGTCATCTTCATGGCCGACGCGGACGTGGACGGCGCGCACATCCGCACCCTGCTACTGACGCTCTTCTACCGATACATGCGACCGATGGTGGAGGCAGGCCGGGTATTTTCTGCCGTGCCGCCCCTGCATCGCATCGAGCTGACCAACCCGCGCAAGGGGCAGGCGAAGTACATCTACACCTACAGCGACCCTGAGCTGAGCCGGACCGTGCTCGACCTCGAGCGGAAAGGTCAGCGGTTCAAGGAGCCACAGCGGTACAAGGGCCTGGGTGAGATGGACGCCCGCCAGCTCGCCGAGACCACGATGGACCCGCGGTGGCGAGTGCTGCGCCGGATCCGGATCGAGGACGCTCAGGCCGCGGAAGCCATCTTCGATCTGCTCATGGGCACGGAGGTCGCGCCGCGGCGGGATTTCATCGCGGCCGGTGCCACCGAGCTCGACCCGTTGCGCATCGACACCTGAGCTGCAGGCCGCGCTGCGGCTGCGCTGCGACGCGCTCGAACCGGCTTGGGCGACCGCTTCCATGTCGCCATCCGCTGGGCGAAATGCGATGTCCTGGGCTGCGCGCGAGACCTAGCATCGGCATCGGGAAGCAGGGACATTGCCGATGGGTTCGCGCACTCAGCGCTCAAGGACGCCGACCCGGTCACCGCTGGTGAGCCGTCGGCAGGCCCAGCAGGCACGCGAGGAACTCGCCGCTGGCGGCCTTTCTCATCAAGAACGGCGAAGGCTCCGCGCCGTACTCCGGTCGCGCGCGGCGGCGCGTCCGGCGGCTTCTCATGATCTTGATCAGGTCAAT
>JASHSZ010000383.1 GCA_030040815.1 Streptosporangiaceae bacterium | reverse complement strand
CGCGGCAGTTCGGTGACCGACGCCGGGATGTCGAGGACTAGCCAGTGCCAGAACCCCGACCCCGTCGGCGCGTCGGGGTCGTAGCAGGTCACGGCGAATCCCTGGGTCTCTGCCGGGAATCCGTGCCAGCGCAGGGACGGCGAGATGTTCTGCCCGCTCATGCCGAAGCTGTTGTAAACCTGGTCGTCGGACATCTGCTCGCCGTCGGCTACATCGTCGCTTTCGACCGTGAACGACGGCACCGGCGGCAGGAAGTCGTGTGGCAGCGGGGCACGATCGGTCATTGCTTCCTCCCAATCGGAATGGCCAGCGTCGGCCAAGCCCACGCTAACGGATCCGGCGGCCACGGCGCCCGCCGCCGACAACCTCCCGGGACGCGACGGCCCGGCTACGCTGTGCCATCCGGGCTAAACTGCGCCATGCCGGGGCGAACGGCACCGTGGCGCAGATGCCCTGCCGGCCCTGGTGGTGAGCACCGGGAACGGGGCGACACGGGGCTGGTCCCGTGCGGAACGCCGGCGGCGGAAAGGTCGGTCGCGGGGTGAGCATCAAGCGCGGACCATGGGTATGGGCGCGGCGAGCCCTGCTCGCCCTGGTCCTGGTCGGCGCCGTGGTCATTCCCAGCCGTGCCAGCAGCCAGCAGGCCCAGCACTGCAGCGGCCCGCGCTGCCGCGCGGCCGGGTCGATCTTGTGGACCGCGAGCCTGCCCGGCCGGTGGCTAGCGGCGGCCGGCGTGACCGGTACGGTGCCGAGCCCGGACTCGGGCTACGCCGCCATGGGCGGGGGACTGGCCGTACTCGGAGAAGGTCTGCGGGTGACCGCCTTCCGGGTCGACACGGGTAGCCGGGCGTGGCAGACCACGATCACCGGACTGCCGTCCGGGTCGGAGATTGTCGGCGTGCGGGCCTTCGCTGCCGTGGTTGCCGTGGGCGTGCAGCCTCCACCCGGCGTGGCGCCCGAACGGTACGAGGTGATCGTGTCGGCGGCGACGGGTAGCCAGCTGCGGAGCTATCCCGCCGCCGCCTACGGCGGGGCGATCGCGGCGGATAGCGCCAGCGTAGTCGTGGTCGACGCGACCACGGTGACTGCCTACGCCAACTCCACCGGCCGGGTGCTGTGGAGCCGGGCCGTCGGACCGCCGGGCCAGCCCTGGCGGGTCTCGGGCCAGTACGTCTACGTCGCACAGCCAGACGGGTCCGCGGGCGTCTCGCTGGTGCGCCGGATCAGCCTCAGCACCGGCGCCGAGGTGCTGCTCCGGCCGCCGGGACGCTCGCTGTTTCCCGGCTCGCTCAGCGCGGTGGTCGACGGGGTCATGCTCTTCTCGACGCCCGGCAGGGTGGCCGCATATGACGGCGACACCGGCGGGCCACTCTGGCACCACCCGGAAAAAGGGGTGCTGGAGCTCGCCGATCTCAGCGCGAGCGTCGTGTACCTTGCCAGCGGCACGACGCTCGACGGTGTCGACATCGCCTCGGGCATTGTGCTGAGCCGGGCTGCGCTATCGGTTGCCGGCGGCCTCTACTGGGTCTCCGGAGGCGTAGCGCTCGGGCTCGACCAGAACGCGCTCGGCGATGCCTGGGGCTACAGCCTCAGCTCCAGCCGCGTGCTGTGGACCTCGGCAGGCCTCCCCTGGCCGCACTTCTTTGTCGACCTATCCGGACTCGGGGGCAGCGCCAGCCCTGGGGGACACGTCGTGCTGCTCGCGACCTGCGCGCGGGTTGGCCCCAAGGCGACGGCAGCCAGCGCTCCGCACTGCCTGCGACCGGAGCTAGCGGCCGTGCTGATCAAGACGGTGCCTGGTAAAGGGACCGCCTAGCGGCCGTAGGTCATCGGGATATAGCTCTGCGGGCGGCACAGGCTCGACCTGGCAACGTTCTTAGCGGCCGCGGCCGCCCGCACCGGCAGGCAGCTCCTCGTTGGCGCGGACCGGACGGCCAGCACAATCGAGCCGACCGTCAGCGCGATCGCAAGCGGATAGAACAGGACGATGCGCTGCCGGCGGCGGAACGGAACGTGCAGCCGCCTGGCGATGGCGGCCAGGACCCGACCCAGCCAGCCAAGCCTCGCCATCACGCCGTGGCGCAGCTGCTCGAAGCGCGGCATCTCCTCGTCACGTGTCAGTCTGCCGAAAATGGCATAAAGAGCCGCAAGCCTCGGTTCGGTCCCGCGCAGCGTGCGGTCCATACGATCCAGCGCCACCCGCTGGCGTACCGGCAGGCCCATCCGACACCTCCAGTCCGGCGTCTCCCCCAGGGGACAACGTAACAGCTGCCCTGTGATCAGCTCGTAACCGGGTTGTTGTCGTCTGGTGATCTGAGACCCGCCACCGGCGTCTGTCACGCCCGGGTCGCGGCGCGCGGCACGGCCCGGCGGGCCACGGTCGGCCCTAGTCTGAGACCGAGAGCCGCTCCGCTGTGCCGGCCTGGCCAAAGGGCTCGCGGGAGCGGCTGACAGGGGATGCGGTGTCCAGCCAGACGGCGAGCGAACTGGTTGTTGGCGTTCTCGTACTCGGCCTGCTTGTGTACCGGCAGTTGCGAGCCCGGCCGCTGCGCGCGAACTCGCGGTTGCTGCTCATCCTTGTCGTGATCGGCGCGATCGAGACGTACACCTACTTCGAGAACGGCAAGCACAGCGCCTCGGTAGCGGTCGTGGCCCTGGTCGGCAGCCTCGTGCTGGCTACGGTGTTCGGTGCGGTGCGAGCTTTCACGGTGCGAATCTGGCAGCAGGATGGCCAGCCCTGGGTGCAGGGCAATCTCCTCACTGCCGCGCTCTGGGTGATGGCGCTGGCCGCGCACCTCGGCTTCGACTTCCTCGTCGGGCAGCACAAGGACATCGGCGACATCGGCAACGCCACTGTGGTGCTGTACCTGGTGGCCAGCCTCGGCGTACAGCGCGCCGTCATGACCTACCGGGCGCAGCGGATGTTTCCGGCCGCGGTCGCATAGCACGTGGACACTGCGCGGTACGACCAGGTCGCCGACAGCTGCGCCACCGAGCACGGCTCCGCCGATGACCCGGTGTCCAGGCGCCGCTGGCCACTCTTGGCCTGGTGGTCGGCCAGCGCGTGCTGGACATCGCGTGCGGACACGGTCGGCTGACGCGCGAACTGGCCAGCAATGGCGCCCGCGTCACCGGGATCGACGTTTCGGCTGCGCTTCGCGAAGGCGCGGACGGCGGAAAGCGAGCGGCGTCTCGCTATCAGGTACGTGGTCGCTGACGTTACCCGCTGGCAGCCCGCTGAGCCGGTCGGCTTCGACGCCGCAGGCCCGACGCCGCGAGCTTCCCGGTCTTCCTGGTGGCCAGCCACGTCCGGTGGCCTTAGACCGCGAGCGGGAGTGAGCCCGTTCCCTCGATCTGACCGTGGCGAAGGCCGCCGCCGTCACGCCCTCGCGTGCAGCACGCCTCGGTCAACCCGGACCTGACCCGCCACGAAGACCGGGTACGGGCTGAGTCCGCGCGGCGCGGCGACCGCGGTGGTGCTGAGCCACCGCCGTTGCATCCGGACCATGACCGACTGGCGCCGGTGGCGGGGCGGCGGGTAGTAGCCGACGAGCTGATGCACCCATACCAGCGCCAGGCTCATCTGGCGTGCCAGCCGCAGCAGCAGTGACGGCGCGGCGTGCCTGGGGCGATACAGCGATCGAGATTCGCTCAGTGGGCAGTACATCAGTGGCCGTCGTCTCCGCACAGGTCCCCCCAATCGCCGGTCCGCACACTGTCTCCCTGGTGGCGCTGGCATGCCAACCCAGATACGTACGCCACGCAGTTGTGCAACTACCGATTGTTGTAACGCATGTTGCACTTTGCAAGCCGCTTCCGGAACTTTCTTAGAGTTTCAGAATGTGGTAGCACAGCCGCCTGACTGCGTCGCTTGCGGCTAGGTCAGCCGTGCTGGCCGGGTTTCCTCTGGCGGGACGGCCTGCTAGCTGGGCGGAAGCGTCTTTCGAGGTCGCTGCGCCGGTGGTGCGCAGCTACGGTATGGCGGTGGCTGACGCCGCCTCCGGGATGGCTGCAGCTCGCCAGGTTTCGCCGTCACCTCGTCGGTGCACATGGCTCGCGATAGGCGCGCAGGTCGAGCCGTCACGATAGCTGCGACTGCGGCTCAAGCGGTATGCGAAGCTCCGCGTCTGCGACGTTATCGGGTGGTTCGCCACGACCCCCGCCGAGTCGCAGTTCGCGGCGGCGCCTCGCCGATACACTCGCCCGATGGTGGCGTACGGCAGCAAGAGCGCTCTGATTGTCGAGGTTCCGGCCGCGGAGCCAGCCGTGGGGCGTTACCGGGCTCAACTCGACGGCAACTCGAGCCTTGGCGTGCCGGCGCACATCACGATCCTGGCGCCATTCCTGCCGGCAGGCCGGGTCGGCGCGGTCGAACGTGATCGGCTGCTGCGCGTGTTTGCCGCGGTCAAGCCGTTCGACTTCAGGCTTGACCGGACCGGCTGGTTCGGGACGACCGTGCTGTGGCTGGGACCGGAAGATCCGGCGCCCTTCCGGGACCTGACTGAGCGCGTCTTCGCGGCGTTTCCTGACTTCCCGCCGTTCGGCGGTCAGTTCGATGACGTCGTGCCGCACCTGACGATCGGCCTCGAGCGCCCGGTCGACGAGTTGCGCCGCGCCGAACTGGAGATCACTCCGGCGCTACCGGTAAGCGCACGGGCATCGGCGGTGACCATGATGGCCGAGTCGTCGCCTGGTGGGCGCTGGGAAGCGCTTGCTTTCTTTCCGCTGGGATAGCGGAGGCGTTCGCAACGCCGCCAGCCGGGCCGTCGGCTGTTCGGCTTCCCAGCGAGGCGGGGTACCAGACAGCGCGCACCGTGGCTTGATGGGTGTGAGCTTGCTATCGCTGGTGCATAGCAAGCTCACACCCATCAAGTCTGTCGGCTGCGGGAAGGCTGCTCACTGCGGGTGCGTCGTGATCTGGAACACCGGGTAGCCAGGAGCGATCTGCAGCAGCTTGGAGTCCGGCGCGTCCGGCCCGACACCCTGGAAGAACATCCCAACCTCGAACTTCCAGCGCCGCAGGTAGTCGCGCAGCAGCGGCGGCTTCTGCTCGTCGGGCAGTTCGGTCGCGGTGAACGGTTCCACCCGCCGGCCGACGCGCAGCTCGCCGCCTCCTGCGGCGCGCATGTTCCGCACCCACTGCGTCTGGCCGCGCGGCGAGACCAGGTACGTCTTGCCCTCGTAAGTGAGCGGGTTCACCGGGGTGCTGCGCCACTCGCCACTCGTCCGGCCCTTTACCGACAGCACTCGGCTGCCGCGGACGCTGACTCCATGCCGGGTCAGCGCGGCCACGAGTTCGTTCGACAGGCGGCCCATCCGGCGGCCCATGGGCGTCGTCGGCATGACGTATCGGGTAGAAGGACTCTCGGACATCGGACTCTCCTGATGTTCTGTGATCGATGCTCTCTAACTAGATCAGTGTACGCCGCTGAGTTAGCCGGCCAGCCAGCCGTCCCGTGGCAGGAGCTCAGACATGTATGCCCGGCCTGACGCGGTGTCGTCATCGAGGCGGGGTTGTGGCTGGGCGGAAGGTTGGGGCGAAGCAGTCAGCCAGAGCGCCCTGTACCCGGCTCGCCGCGGGCGCCACGTGATCGCGGCGCGGTCGCATGGGCCGGGCAACCAGGTGGGTATGCCCTGCACATGGCACGAGCCGATGACTGGCGCAGTCGCGGTGGCTATTTCTCCTGGCAGCCTGCGCAGGAGGACGCCGCTTCGGTGCAGGTATTCCACATTGAGCTTGGCGACTCCGACGCTCCGGTGCTGCTGCTCATCCACGGCTGGCCCACCAGCAGCATCGACTGGGTTGAGGTTGCCAACCAGCTGAGCGCGAGATTCCGTGTCTGCGCACTGGACTTCCCCGGCTACGGGTTCTCGGACAAGCCTCCTGGGTGGGGCTACAGCCTCACCCGAGACGCGGAGCTTGTCGAGTTCTACCTGTCGGAGGTGATCCGGGCCGATGCTGGCGTTGTCGTCGCGCACGATCGCGGTGACAGCGTGGCTCTTCTCTGTGCTGCCCGCAGCGCGCAGGGCCGCTCCGCGATGCGAATCGAGCACCTCGTCCTCTGCAATGGCAATATCTTCCTGCCGCTGTCGAACCTCACCCAGGCACAGCGACAGATACTGGACGGCGCCTCGTGGGACAAGGTCGCGACCACGCTGACCCCCGAACGCCTGGCAGAAGGCATGGGCGCGAGTACGTTCACTCCGCCGCGCACAGCCGGCGATCCCGAGGTCGACGCGCTTGCGGCCACCTTCGGTCACGACAACGGCACCGGGGTTCTGCACGAGACAATCCAGTATCTGGTCGAGCGATCCCAGAACGAGGAGGCGTGGCTGACGGCGCTTGCCGAGGCTTCGTTCCCCGTGACCCTGATCTGGGGTCTCTATGACACGGTCTCCCCGCCACGGGTTGCCAGCTATGTGTGGAACGAGTACCTGATGTTCAGGCCCGGCCGCAACCGCCTGTACTTCATCCCCGATGCGAATCACTATCTGCAGGTCGACCGGCCCGACGCCTTCGTGACAGTGCTCCGCCATGCGCTCGAACCCGCTGAGGACCAGAGCCCCGGCGCCCTCGGGACCGAGCTGGGTGCTCCGCTGCTGATCGACAGCTCTCGGTCCCGGTTGCCGGCGGCCGCGGAACTACTCCAGGGCGGAGCGAGCGCCGGCCCGAGCTGATGACGTCGCTCCCGGTACGCTGCACCGGACCTGGGTGCAGCGCCGCCGCGGCTGGGGCGCTCGTCGTGAAGGAGGGTCTCGGTGCCGGACAACGTGGGCGCTGCGCAGCGAGTGGCCGTGCTCGACCATGTCGCCGTGGCCACCAGCACGCTGGCCGACGGCTGGGAGCTGTTCGGCGGATTGGTCGGAGGTACCTGGGCGTACGGGGGCCACTCTCCAGGTTTCTGGTGGGGCCAGCTGCAATTCTCTGCGGGCCCCAAGGTCGAGCTGCTGACGCCGACCGGAGGCGCCGCCGCTGCTTTTCTCGAGCGGTTTCTCGCCGGACGAGGGCCGGGTTTCCATCACCTGAATTTCATCGTTCCGGCGATCGAGGTCACGCTTCGCAAGATCGCGGCGCTCGGCGTCGAGCCTGTCGGGGTCCGCCTGCAGAATCCCCGGTGGAAAGAGGCATTCCTTCGCCCGAGTGATGGCTTCGGCACGGTGGTCCAGGTCGCCGAGCAGGCCGGACCGCCGGTGTCCTCGAATCCGCCCGCCGAGCTCGGCGAGCCCGGCCAGCCGTGCTCGCTGAGCATGATCGAGCAGCGCGTCGCCGACATCGATGGCGCGACGCGGCTGTGCCAGCAGGCGCTGGACGGCGAGGTTGTCAGCCGGCAGGACACGGCGGCAGGCTCGGTAGCCGAGTTGCTGTGGCAGAACGGCGCGCGGCTGCGGCTGGTGCAGTCTGCCGCAGACAGCCAGGAAGGCCCGGACTCGGGTCAAGGCATCACGCGCGTGCAGTTCACCCGCGACCATGGCGCGTTCGGGCCAGCCGACCTGGAGAAGGCGGCAGTCCTGGCCCGCCGGCTGGGAGTATCGGTACAGCTCGGTACCTGATCGGCCGCCAAGGCCGAGATCGAGGAAGGTGGGCTAGTGCCAGCGTGGATCTGCGCTACCTGCGGGGTTCAGCAGCGCGACACCCCGGAACCTCCAAGTGCGTGCGCCATCTGTGCGGATGAGCGTCAATACGTCGGGTGGGGCGGCCAGCGGTGGACGACGATGGACGCGCTGGCCGATGCTCACGCCGTGGTGGTCCGCGAGGAGGAGCCCGGCCTGTTCGGCGTCGGCATGGAACCGGCGTTCGCTATCGGGCAGCGCGCTCTGCTGGTCTGCACCGACCGGGGCAACGTGCTGTGGGACTGCGTCTCGCTGCTGGACGAGGACGCCAGGGCGCGGATAGCAGAGCTCGGCGGGATCAGCGTGATCTGCATGTCGCACCCGCATTTCTACGCCGCCAACGTGGAGTTCGCTGATGCCTTCGACGCGCGGATACTGATCCCGCGTGCGGACCGGCAGTGGGTGCAGCGGCCATCAGAGCGCATCGTGTACTTCGACGACGAGGCCGAGCCGGTGCCGGGGCTGACGCTCGCGCGTATCGGCGGACACTTCGACGGTTCCGCGGTGCTCCACTGGCCGAC
>JASHSZ010000382.1 GCA_030040815.1 Streptosporangiaceae bacterium | reverse complement strand
ACTACGTCGAGCGCGGACGTCGGCTCGTCCATGATCACCAGGTCGGGCGTGAACAGCAGCGCCATGGCGATCATCGACCGCTGGCGCATGCCCCCGGACAGCTGGTGCGGATAGCTGCGCAGGTGGATCGGGTCGATCCCGACCATGCGCAGCACCTGCGCGGACCGCTCGATGATCCGCTGCTTGTCGGCGATGCCGTGGGCCCGCATCGCGTCGGCGAACTGGGCGCCGATCGTCTTGACCGGATTGAGCGCGTTCATCGCGCTCTGCATGACGACGGACAGCTCCTTCCACCGGACCGGGGCGAGCTGCCGCTCGCTGAGCCCGGTCAGCTCGGTGCCCTTGAAGGTGACGGTGCCCCTGGTCACCTCGGCGGGCGGGCCGAGCAGCTGGGCGACGGCGAACAGGAGCGTGGACTTGCCACAGCCCGACTCGCCGACCACGGCGAGGAACTCGCCGCCCGCTACGTCGAAGCTCACATTGTCGACCGCGGCCACGTCACCGCGCCGGGTCCGGTAGGCGACCGACAGGTCGCGCACCGCCAGGATGGGAACGCCGGCCGTTGGCCTGGCGGGCACGGCCACGGTCGCAGCCGCCTGCCGCCGGTCAGCCGGGGCGCTTCGCACGGATCCCCCGCCTGCGGCCGCCGGGCCGCAGGCTGATGCGCTGCAGGGCGGGATTGCCGACTTCGTCGAACGCGTAGTTGAGCAGGGCGAAGGCCGCGCCGAGCAACGCGATGCAAAGGCCCGGTGCGAGTGCCCACAGGTACTGGTTGGTCTGCAGCGCCTCGCCGTTCTGCGCCCAGTAGAGCATCGTTCCCCAGCTCAGCGAGTTCGGGTCGCCGAAGCCGATGAACTGCAGCCCGGCGGCGGCGATGACGTTGTATACGGCGGTGCCCAGAAACACCGCCACGATCAGCGACGTCATCGTCGGGATGATCTCCACCAAGATGATGTAGCCGCGGCGCTCGCCGCGGACCCTGGCCGCCTCGAGGAAGTCGCGGTTGCGCAGCGCCAGCGCCTCGGCGCGCAGCTGGCGCGCGCCGTAGGAATACCCGGTGATCACCAGCACCGCGATCATCGGCAGCAGGCTGCTGTGCGGGTAGTAGGCGACGATCACGATCAGCAGCGGGAAGGTCGGAATGATCAGCAGGATGTCGGTGATCAGGTTGAGCCCGTGATCCCACAGCCCGCCGAGGTAAGCGGCGGCGATGCCCATGATGACCGACAACAGCGTCGACAGCAGGCCGGACACCAGCGCGATGATCATCGTCTCCCTGGCGCCCCAGATCACCTGGGCGAAGATGTCCTGGCCGGAGGAGGTGGTGCCGAGCAGGTGCTGCAGCGACGGTCCGAGGCTGCGGCCGTAGATGAAAGCCTGCGGGTTGTCGCGCGCGATCAGGCCGGGGACGGCCGCCATGACCCCGAAGATCAGCAGGATGACGGCGCCGGTCGCGGCCTTCTTATTCGACTTGACCGCTCGCCAGATCCGCCCAGCGGCTCGCTCGGCGGTGGTGGGGCCGGTGCCGGGCGCGTCGGGGCCGACGGCCTGTCGGGCGTCCGTAGGGATCCGCATCGTGGTCACGGCTAATCCGCCGTCCTGGTGCGGGGGTCAAGGAAGGCGGTCAGGATGTCGGCGGCCAGGATCGCCACCAGCACCGCGACGGTGATCAGCAGGAAGAGCGCCTGCATCAGGGCGTAGTCCTGGTTGACCACGGCTTGCAGCAAGTAGTAGCCGACGCCCTGATAGGAGAACAGGTACTCGACGAGGATGGCGCCGGACAGCACGAAGCCCAGCGACATGGCGAAACCGGACAGGTTCGGCAGCATCGCGTTGCGGGCCGCGTAGTCGAACATGATCCGCCAGCCGGGCAGGCCCTTGGCCCGCGCCATCCGGACGTAGTCCTCGGCCAGCACCGTCACCATGGTGTTGCGCATGGTGAGGATCCAGCCGCCGATCGAGGTGATGAGGATGGCCAGCGCCGGCAGCAGGGAGTGCTGGAGGACGTCGGCGATGAACGGCCAGTTCAGTCCGGGCGTCGCGCCGTAGGCGTAGGCGCCGCTGGTCGGGAACGTCGGATCCACCTTGGCGACCAGCAGGATCAGCACCATGCCGAGCCAGAAGAACGGGATCGACGAGGTGATGACGAAAACCGGCGGCAGGATGCCGTCGAGCCACCCGCCCCGCCGCCAGGCGCCCAGGATGCCGATCAGCGTGCCGAGGACGAACCCGATGACGGTGGTGACGCCGATGAGGCCGACGGTCCACCAGACAGCGCCCGCGATCACCGTGCTGACCGGCTCGGTCTGGGTCAGCGAAAATCCGAAGTTGCCGGTGGCCATATTGCCGAGGTAGCTGAAGTACTGCGAGATCAGGCTGGCGTGGGTGTCGACGCCGAACGCGACCTCGATCGCCTGCAGCGCTTTGGCTGACACGCGGCCGTGGTACTTGGCCATCATGTCGAGGATCGGGCTGCCGGGCATGAGCCGCGGCAGCACGAAATTGAGCGTTACGCAGGCCCACAATGTGACCGTGAAGAAGCCGAGCCTGCGTAGCGCGTGTCTCATGCTCTCCTCCCGGATCTCGTGGCGTTGTTGGATCGGCGCTGCCCGGCCGGGCGCCGACGTCAGTCGGCGCCCGGCCGCGTGCAGGCTACTTCTTCGGCGCTAGGTGCAGGAGCGTCCAGCCGAAGTCCGGGTTCTGCGCCGGTCCCGGCTGTGCGTACGGGTTGCTCGGCGTCGGCCAGCCGGTGAACGCGCCGGTGTTGTACTCGTACCAGTCGACCGACTCCACGATCGGGATCACTGGCACGTCGGTCAGCATGACCTGCTCCAGCTGGTCCATGATCGTGTGCTGCAGCGTCGAGCTGGTCGTGTCCGCGTACTCGCTGAGCAGCGCGTCGGTCGCTGGGTTGTCGTACCGCTCGTAGTTGTACGACGCGGCCTGCCCGATCGGAGCAGAGTTCGCGCTGTCCAGCCACTGCCGGAACTCGTAGTAGGGCGTGGGGCCGCCCGTCTCGTAGTAGTAGGCGAGTTGGTAGTCGCCGTCGAACAGGTCACTGTCGAAGGCGTTGTCGGACAGGTTGTCGACGGTCAGTCCGATGCCGACGGCCTTGAACTCCTGCTGCACGATCTGCATGTCGGCGACAAAGTCGGAGTCGCCGCCGATGTTGATCACGGTGAAGTTCAGCTGCTGGCCCGCGCTGTTCTGGTAGATCCCGTTGCTGCCCTTCGTGAACCCGGCGGCGGTCAGGATCTGCTCGGCCTTGGCCGGGTCGTAGCTGTAGTTGTACTGGGACGCCAGGCTGGTGTCGAGCCAGCTGGAGAACGTCGGCGTGACGATGCCGGACTGGCTGGCGGGCGGTTCGTAGCCGTACTCGCCGTCCGTCGACACCTTGCTGCGGTCGATCGCGTAGGACATGGCCTGGCGCACGGCCACGTTGTCGAGCAGTGGCTTCGTCAGGTTGATGAACAGATCGTTGTTGAGCGTCGGCGGGAACCAGTACTTGTTGTGCGGGCTCTTGTCGACGTAGAAGCTCTGGATGCTCGGGATGAACTGGTTGCCCCACTGGGCCTGGCCGTCCGCCAGCTCCTGGTTGGCCGGGGTGTTGGACAGGAACGCCGGGTAGTTCACGGTCTGGATCTTGGGCTCGCCCGGCAGGTAGTAGTGCGGGTTGGCGACGAACTTGATGTTCTCCGGGGTGCAAGAACCGATCGTGTAAGCACCGCTGCCGACCGGGTTCTTATCTGGATAGGTAACCGGGTTGGAGATCTTGGACCAGATGTGCTCGGGGACGATGGGAGTGTCGTAGGCGACCAGGTAGAACGAGGTCAGGCCGGGCCCGTCAAAGGTCATGACCACCTGATTCGAGCCCTTCTGGACCACGCTCTTCAGCACCGACCAGTCCGCGTTGAGGTCGAGCGCGGTGTGCTGCTTGAGCAGGTTGTAGGTGTACACGACGTCGGCGGCTGTCACCGGCACGCCGTCCTGCCACGTCGCGTTGCTGCGCATGGTGAACGTCAGCACCGTGTCGTTGTCGCTCCACGTCCAGGACTTCGCCAGCCACGGCGACGCCTTGCCGCTTTCCAGGCTGTCGACGAACACGAGCGGCTCGTAGACCGGCCCGAACAGCTCCCAGTTGACGTTCTCGTTGAACGGGTTGAATTGGCAGTTCCAGGTGGACCCGCTCTCGTTGGAGATCGTCAGCGTGCTGCCGGCCGATCCCGATGATGTGCTCGTCCCGCAGGCGGCAGCGGCCGTCAGCAGGCCAGCCGCCCCAACGAGGGCGCAGAGCGACTTGAGTCGTCTCATTGGTTAGTAACCCTCTCCGTGCTGCGTGTGCTTTCTACCACATTGGTCATGTAATGACCGTTTGATTTGTCGATGCCAGCGGCATCGACGGCGAGCGCGACGGCGCCAAGCAGGGGCGCGTGGTGCGGGAACCGGCCGAGAACCAGTTCGGGTGGATAGGGGACTGCCCGGGCCAGCACCTCGGCCAGCCTCGGCTGGATTCGGCGCCACGACCTGGTGATGCCGCCGCCGGCGGCGATTCTGGCCGGGTCGACCGCGATGGCCAGGTTCGCCACGTGGAACGCGAGCTCCTCGACGAAGTCGGTGACGAGGGCGTCAAGGGTGGGGTCCAGCTGTGCGGCGGCGAATATGTCGGCGGCCGTCCGCGGGGATCCGAGCTCGTCGGCTCTGCGCCGCAGGGCCATGCCGCTCACCATGTCCTCGAGCCGGATCGCGGTCTGCAACCCGACGTCTGCGCGGCTGCGCAGGCTGTAGCCGATCTCGCCGGCGGCGCCGTGGGCGCCGGTCAGCACCTGACCGGCCGTTACGACCGCGACGGCGAGCCCGGTGCCGAGGTTCAGGTAGATGGCGGGGTCAGCGCCGGCGAGCGCGCCCCAGCGCGCCTCGGCCTGCGCGGCCGCCTTGACGTCGTTGGCCACCCGGACCGGCACGCCCGGAAACGCGGCGCGCAGTTCACGACCGATCGCCAGCTCTGCCCAGCCGTCGATCGCCGGCGCCAGGTCTACCCGGTCCTCGAACGGGACGCCGAAGGTGGAGACGCCGACCGCGGCGAGGCTGGCCTCCGGCGCTGCGCTGGCGAGCAGGTCCCGCGCCGTCTGAACACCGTGGTCGAAGCCAGCGCGCGCGCCTCGCTCGGCCAAGCTGGCCACGACGGCGTCCGCGAGCCTGCGCCCGGTAGGGTCGCTGATGGCGACGGCGGTTTTGGTGCCACCAAAGTCGATGCCGAGCACGACATGGTTCATGAGTGGGGTCCGCGATATGACACGGGCGATCCCGTCGGGGAGGCTGCGGGCGGGGCGGTTATGGGCTTGGCCGGAATTAGTTAGGACAGTATCCTAACTATCTACCGAGCGACAAGGCACGGTTTGGTCTCAGTCCCGGTGCGGGACGTCGCCGTCCGGGCTGACGGGAGGGTGGGCGAGTGGCCGTTACGACGACGCCGGTGCAGGTCGATGCGGGTGCCGTGGCCGAGGGGCCGGCCCCCGGCCGCCCGCTGGCCGTGGCGGCGGCCCGGCCGCAGCTGATTCGGGCGATGAACGAGCAGTTGCTGCTGCAGCACATCCGCCAGCTCGGCCGGTGCTCGCGGGCGGAGCTAGCCAGGGTGTCCGGGCTATCGAAACCGACGGTGTCGCTGGCGCTCGCCAACGTGGAGCGGTCCGGGCTGGTGCGCGAGGCCGGCCAGAGCAGCGGCGGGCCGGGCCGGTCAGCGGTGCTATACGAGATCCGGCCCGAGGCCGGCTATGTGCTCGGCCTGGACATCGGCCAGCAGTACCTGCGCGGCGCGGTGGCCAACCTGACCGGCGCGGTAGTCGCCCGCGGACAGGTGCGCAGCCGGGCGTCCACCGCGAGCAAGCGAGTCGCCGAACTGGTAGGGCTTGCCGACGACCTCTGCGCGGCGGCGGATATCGCCCGGCCGGACGTGACCCAGACGGTCATCGGCAGCCCGGGCGTGTACGACCCGGGCCGGAACGCGATCGCGCTGGCGGGCGGCCTGACCGGGTGGGGGAAGCCGACTGTGCTGGCCGAGATACGAGCAGCGTTCGGCGAGCAGGTCGTGGTGGAGAACGACGTCGACGCCGCGACGCTGGCCGAGCGCGAGCACGGGTACGGCCGAGACGTGGCCACCTTCGTGTTCGTCTGGGTCGGCTCGGGTGTCGGCATGGGGCTCATGATGGACGGCAAGCTGCACCACGGCGTGCATGGCGCGGCAGGCGAGATCGCCTACATGCCGATCTCGGCCGAGCAGGGGTCCGACCCAGCTGACGCCCGGCGGCGCGGCACGCTCGAGGCGGCCGGATCTGCGGCAGCGGTGGTCCGGGCTGCGCGTCGGGCGGGGATGCGCGGGCCGGTGTCGGCGCGCCGGGTCTTCGCGGCCGCGGCGGCGGGCGACGC
>JASHSZ010000381.1 GCA_030040815.1 Streptosporangiaceae bacterium | reverse complement strand
GTATGCCTGCCGCATCCATCCGGGCCCGCGTCCGCGCCGAGATGATCACCGAGATCAAGGCCGTGGCCCGCCAGCATCTGGAAACTGACGGCGCCAACCTGTCCCTCCGCGCGGTCGCGCGCGACATGGGCATGGTGTCCTCAGCCCTGTATCGCTACTTCGCCAGCCGGGACGAGCTGCTCACCGCGCTGATCCTGGACGCCTACAACGCGATCGGTGCCGCGGTCGAGGCAGCAGACGCGGCGGTGTCTGACCGGGGCGACCTGCGCCGCAGGTGGCTGGCGGCCGCGCGCGCGATCCGCGGCTGGGCGCTGGACAGGCCGGCCGAGTACGCGCTGCTGTACGGGAGCCCCGTTCCCGGCTACGCGGCGCCGCGCGACACGATCGCAGCCGCGTCGCGCACCGCGGTGGTCCTCGTCGGAATCCTGGCCGACGGCCACGCAGCGGGAACCATCGCGGCACCGGCAGCGGCGCCGCACCTGGTCCCGGCCGTCCGCGCCGACCTCGCCCTCGCACGCGACCAGATCTCGCCGGGACTGCCCGAGGAGCTGCTGCTGCTGGGAATGACCGGCTGGCTGCAGCTATTCGGCACCGTCAGCTTCGAGCTGTTCGGTCAGCTCAACAACGTCATCGAGGCGCGCGCGGAGTTCTTCGACCAGCAGATGACGCTGATGGCGGAGCTGATGGGAATCTAGCCAGCTCGAGGGCTAGAGCCTGGTTGCCGCGATGATCACGAAGAGCACGACGACAACGACGAGCGCAGTTCCCATGACAATCACGCCAGCACGGCTCAGCGCTGCTTCGAGCCGAAGGAGCGCGGCGAGCTTGCGGCGGCGCTCCGGGTTGAGCTTCCTGCGCTTCGGCTTGGGCCGCCGGAAGCCGCCCGGCGGTGGGGGGAGCCACACGCGCTGGGCTCTGCGCATGCCGGTGAGCTTCGGCAGCGGATCCTTGATCACGCGGAGCTCATCGGGGAACTGCCCCTTGATAGCGCGCCTCCTCTCCGCGACGGGCCTCGTAGCCAGTGTGGCTCATGCCCGGCGACGTCAGCCAGCTCGTTGCGCTTCCGGAGGGTGCGCAGCGACGCCTCTCTTTATAGTTTCTTCCACGACTTTGTCGGATATGTAGATAGTTACCGATTTTGGTACCACAATGGTTCCCCGGCCGGCTCTACCCGACGGATCGAGAGCGTCGGCCGTGGGGGCGATATGAAACTGGGAGCGGTCGGTGCGGCCGGTACCGCAGCGGCTGCTACCACACCTGCTGCGCGGCACCTTGATGACGATGTAACGGCCATCTCCGGTCTGGTGCTTCTGCTGGCGCTGGCGGCTGCGGCTTTCGGGCAGGGTGGCTACTTCAGCTCAGTTCGGTTGTTCATCGTGGCGCTGCTGGCGGTGGCGGTCGTGCTCGCACTGGCCGCCCGGCCGCTGCAGATCGCCGAGCTCCGCGACGGGTTTGTGTTAGCGGGCGTGCTCCTCGCGGCCTGGGCGCTGATCAGGGCGTGGACAGCGGGGACACCGACAAGCGGGATTACCTGGGCACTGTTCGGCGCCGGAACGGTTGCCGTCGTATTGGTGATACGTCGTCTGGTCGACGCCTCGCGTGGCATGCTGTTCGGCGGATTGCTGGCTGTTGGCGTCGCGGTAGCCATGACCGGATGGCTTGGCGTCGCCCTGCACATGGCACCGTGGGGACTACGGTCGCAAGGCCTGTGGCGGGCTGCCTCGACGCTGACTTACACGAACGCAACGGCAGGTTTGCTCGTGCCGCTGGCGTTGGTCGCGCTCGCGCGCCTGACATCCACACCGAGGTCGGCTCCCCTTGCCCTGGCTGTCACGTGCCTGATGATGAGCACGGCGCTGACGCTCAGCCGGGCTGGTGTAGCGGCCCTGGGCATCGGGCTGCTGCTGCTGTGCTGGCTGCTCGGGGTGCGCCGGGTGGCACGAGCCGTCGCAGTGCCTGCGGTCGGGGCCGGCCTGGCGCTGCTCGGCCTGTTCCCGTCCCTGCGCGCTGCCGCACCCGCCAGGCCATTGTTCGCTGCGGTGGCGATGGCCGCTGGACTGGGGCTGGTCATCCTGGCGCAGCGCTTCGACGGCCGGAAGCTGGCGCTGCCTGCGGCTGGCGCTGCACTGGTCGCGGCTGGCATCGTGATCGTCTTCGTACCGCAGGTTCATGACGCCGTTCACGCAATCACGCATGCCAGGCTCACCCTCGCCTCGCCTGCGCGCTCCGGCGAAGCCGCTGCGGCGGTGCGTATCATTGCCAGCCATCCGCTGACAGGAGTCGGACCTGGTCACGCCATCCTGCGGTGGACCAGCCCCGGTGGCGCTGTCAACGTCGATCAGTACGTTCACGACGAGTACCTCCAGGTACTCACCGACCTCGGCATCGTCGGGGCCGTGCTAGCCGCTGTGCTGCTGATCGCGGCCGGGCGCTTGCTGTGGCGGCTGCGGGCCAGTTCACCAGGCCGCGCGCTGTGGGCGGGCGCCGTGGCCGCCTCCGTCGCGTTCCTCCTGCACAGCGGTTTTGACTTCATCTGGCAACTGCCAGCGATCCCGCTCACCGTGGCCGCCATCGTCGGCCTTGCTGTCTGTGAGCCATCCGTGCAGCCGCATGAATCGCCGGGCGCGACCGGCCTACGAGAATAGGAGTTGAAAAGTGTTAGTTCCTGTCAAGGTCAGGGTGGCCGTAGTCGGGCTCGTAGTCGCAGGTGGCGCCGTCGCGTGCCTCGCGCTGGGTCCAGCCGGGCCAGCCGTGGGACAGTCCTCACCGCCGACCTCACAGCCGATCCAGGTGCAGGTTACGGCGAACTCGCCGGCCACGCTGGTGGCCAACGGTGCAGACGTCGACGTATCCGTCACCGCCACCTGCTCAGGCCCGGCTATCGACTCCACTTATGTCGGGGTCACCCTCACCGAGGCCGTCAACAGCGACATTGCCAGCGGCTTCGGATCAACGACGGTTGACTGCACGGGCACGAGCCAGACCGCCAACATTGTCGTAGTGGCATACACCTCAAGTCCAGTTGGGACACCGAGCGTCGTGCCCTACCAAGATTTCACGAAAGGCCCCGCGATAGCAGACACGCAAATCTACGCCTGCGACTTTACCTATGGCTGCGCCACTCAGGAAGTCTTCCCGGTCATCAAGATCCGCAAGTGAGCCTGTCCTGTCGCCGGACAGGACCATTTACGGCCAGAATAGGAGCTGGAAATGCTATTTCCTGCCAAAGTTAAGGTGGCTGTGGTCGGGCTTGTAGTCGCCGGTGGGGCGGCGGCGGCGGTGGGCCTTGGCCCGGCCGGGTTGGCCGTGGGACAGTCCTCAGCGCCCACCGTGGGACAGTCCTCACCGCCGATCCAGGTGCAGGTTGCGGTTAATTCGCCGGCCACGCTGGTGGCCAGGGGAGCAGGAGTGGACGTCAACACCACGGTCACCTGCTCGGGCCAGTTCGTGATATCCGGGTCTGTTTCGATCACCGTCACAGAGAAGGTCGGAAAGGATTTCGCAACTGGCTACGGCGAAACGGGGTTCGACTGCACAGGCACAGCCCAGAATGTCGAGGTGCTCGCGATCGCAGAACCGGGCGGAAAAGCGTTCGATGAGGGCAGCGCTACAGCGCAAGCAAGCATCAGTGCGTGCGCCGTCAACGGTCCCTGCGGCGGTCAGGAGGTCCAGCCGACTATCAAGATCAAGAAGAGTTAGCCTGTTCCAGGCCCGCGCACTAGCGGCCCGACGGTGACCAGCGACCGGAATCGTCTGGCTTCCTCGGCGAGTGGTCAGCGGCCAGCGCTATCGGTGCTGGCCGCTGACGCGGCCGTCGCCGACGAGCGTGCCAAATCCCCCGCTCACCGGGAACACCTTCCGTGTGGCCACGGTTCGCACGCGTGGACAGCAGCGAAGAGGAGAGCCGATGACAGCGAAGCTGGCTGAGACGGCCGGACGATTCGGCGTCTGGCGCGCGACACCTCAGGTAACGTCCGGGCTCGCCGCCGAGCTGGAGCGGCTCGGCTACGGCGCACTCTGGCTCGGCGGCTCGCCCACCGCCGACCTCGCGATCGTCGACCGGCTGCTCGGCGCGACCGGCACACTGGTGGTCGGCACCAGCATCGTGAACATGTGGCAGAGCGAACCGTCCGTCGTCGCGCAGTCATATGCGCGCATCGAGGCCGGTTATCCCGGCCGGTTCGTGCTCGGTGTCGGGGCCGGTCACCGCGAGGCCACGCCGGAGTACGCCAGC
>JASHSZ010000380.1 GCA_030040815.1 Streptosporangiaceae bacterium | reverse complement strand
CGATCCGCCGCCGCAGATCGGCGACCGCCTCCTCGGCAATATCGACGCGAAACGGCCGGACAGCGGGATCCGCGTCCATGGCAGCAGTGCCGGTGCTCATGATCGGTGTCCGTTCTCGCGTGCCGGAAACCCAGGCCGGCAATCAGCGGCGGTGGCAGCGCGCACCCGGCCCGCGCGATGACCGGCCTTCCCGGCGACATACGTGGCGAGTTCGGCCGCACGTCTGCTGCAGACATTCCGCACCGAGTGGACCGCTCCGGCCGGGGCAGTCAGGGTCTTACCGGCTCTGCGCGTCCTCGGCGGCTGGCCCGCGACCTGGTACTCCAGCGGCCCTTCGAGGACGTAGATCCGCAGTCCCGGCGCCTGCTGTACCTTCTTCCCGCTCGCGCCGCTGCTAAGGTCCCCGGTCGTGCTCATTACGGCCTCCCTGAAGGTTGAGCCAGGGATGAGGGTAACAATTTTCACCGCCATGACGCCCGAGGGGAATACCCCGGTGAGCGCCCTGGTCCGTGCCGTCGCCACACCCGGCATGTCGCGCGAGGGGTCAAGATCGGCGCGGCCACCAGCGTCAGAAAAGCGGAGTGGGAGGCAGCGAGGGTCTCCCTGCCGTCACAGGCACCACGGCTGCAGCTTTCCGAATCCCAGGTCGCCCAGCCAGCGCTATTCTCCTCGCCAGCAGCCCGCACCCAGTGATCGGATACACCAAGGCCCGGCAAGCGGACGCCGGTCGACACCCGTAGCCGACAGGTACGCCAAGCGAAACGCGGCGGCACAACCCGCTCCTAGCGCGGATCTGGGTGATCGGGCGCGGTCGGCGGGGCTTGGTCATGCCGGATAACTCGGGTTGCCCGCGCTGGCGCTGTGGACCTTGACTAGGAGCGGGAGCCGCCCATTTCGTTCGCCTTTGCGGCCCTGCGCTGTAGCCCTACCGGCGGGGCTGTGTGGCGTGCTGAAGTACGGCTGCGATGTCGTCGACGTTGTCGAGCTGCCCGGCGGCCACGCTAATAACCAGGTCGTAGGCCTCGTCGTTGGTCAGGATCAGCCGACGGCCATTGACGCCGTAGAACGCGATGACAGCAGAGAGCGCGAGCCGCTTGTTGCCGTCGATGAGCGCGTGGTTGCGGGCAAGGGAATGCAGCAGCGCGGCGGCCTTGGCATCCAGGTCCGGGTAGGCATCCTTGCCGAACGCGGTCGCCCGCGGGCGGGCCAGGGCGGCTTCCAGCAGCCCGTAGTCACCCACCGCGTAGCCAGGCCCGAGCGTCCGGTCCGCGACGTGCAGCAGTTCGGGCAGCCTCAGGTAGATCACTGGCCGAGCCGCTCCAGCGCCTCGGCGTAACGCGGAAGTTCCTCGTCGAGGACTTGGTCGAGCAGTTCGGCGCGGCTGTGGTTCTCCACGTACTCGCGGATGGCCTGGCGGACGACTTCCTGCATGGACCGTTGCTCAAGTTCGGCGCGGCGGCGTAGCGCCTCGGTCTCATCGTCGGCAAGCCTGAGGGTCATCGCCATGAACGTCATGGTATCATAAGTGATACCGTTGATGGTTCTTTTACCATCCTCCGATCGGTCACGCCGCCGGACGCGGTGGCGGCAGCCCGCTGCGAGCTCGCCGCGGCCTTTCTCCAGGACCTGCGCGGACTCTGGAATCGTATTTCGGTCGTAAACAGGCATGCCGTCTCTCCTTGCTTGTCGGCTCGCGCCGGCGGCGCCGACCTAGCCCGCGGCACCGGCCTGGTTGGGCTGAAGGACCGTGTGGAGGCGGTCGGCGGCCAGATCTTCGTCGACAGCCGGCCCGGGGCGGGGACCAGCCTGCAGGCGGAGTTCCCGCTCACCGCCACGAATGACCGCGCCACGTCCCGGTAGCCCGGCCCGAGACCGCCGGGCAGGCTGCGAGCAGGTCGGCGGTCAGGGTGCGGGCAATTCAGTCCTACGCTCTTAGCCCGCCGGGGCCAAGGGCAGGACGATATGCACGGCAGTGCCCGACCCGCGAGGGCTGTCCAGCCAGATCCGGCCGCTCAGCGCCTCCACCCGGTCCTTGAGCGCGGCCAGGCCCGAGCCCTGGCCGAATCCCGCGCCGCCGCGTCCATCGTCGCGCACGCAGACCCGCAGCATGCCGTCGCCCGTGGACACCTCGACCTCGGCGGCGGAGGCTTGCGCGTGCTTGGCCGTGTTGGTCAGCGCCTCGGCGACCGCGTGGTAGGCGGCGATCTCGACCGGTTCAGGCAGCCGGCCTGCCACCAGTACGTCCAGGCGGACCGGGACGGCGGACCGGTGGGCCAGCGCGTGCAGCGCGGTCTGCAGGCCGCTTTCAGTCAGGATGGCCGGGTGGATACCGCGCGCGATCTCGCTCAGCTCGTCCAGCACCCTGGTCGCCTCGGCGACCGCGGCCTCAAGCCGTTCGGCCAGCTCGTCGGCCCCGGGTGGCACGGCCGCCTGCGCCTGGCGTAGCTGCAGGGCGAGGTAGATCAGCCGCTGCTGGGCTCCGCTGTGCAGGTCGCGCTCGATCCGGCGGCGCGCCTGGTCGGCGGCGGCCACGATCCGCGCCCGCGAGGCCTTGAGAGCGGCTTGCGC
>JASHSZ010000379.1 GCA_030040815.1 Streptosporangiaceae bacterium | reverse complement strand
CGGGCGATCGGCATCTGGGGTGGCGTCTTCGGGCTCAGCATGGCGCTCGGACCGATCCTCGGCGGTCTGCTCGTGCAGGGGGTGGGCTGGCCCGGCATCTTCTGGGTGAACGTCCCGGTCGGTATCGCGGCGATCGTGCTCACCGCGATGTACGTGCCGGAGTCCAGGGCACCGCGGGCCCGGCGGCCTGACCCCGTCGGGCAGTTGCTCGTGATCGTGCTGCTAGCCGGGCTGGTCTACGCGCTTATTGAGGGACCGGCTTCTGGCTGGACTTCCGGTGTGATCATCGGCTGTTTCGCGGTGGCCGCGGCCGCGCTCTGGGCGCTGATCTGGTACGAGCCGCGACGTACCGAGCCGCTGATCGACCTCCGGTTCTTCCGTAGCGCGCCGTTTTCCGGCGCGGTCGCGATCGCGATCTGCGCGTTCGCGACGCTGGGCGGCTTCTTGCTAGTCAACACGCTGTACCTGCAGGACGTTCGCGGGTACACCCCGCTCGTGGCGGGGCTCTGCCTGCTGCCCATGGCGGCCATGACCGCGATCGGCGCGCCGATCGCCGGCCGGATCGTAGGATCGCGAGGAACCCGGCCACCGCTCATCATCGCCGGTGCGTTCATCACCGCTGCTGGAGTCCTGCTGACCCACCTGGAGAACGGAACGCCCACCGGCCAGCTCCTGCTGACCTATCTGATCCTCGGCATCGGGTTCGGCATGGTCAACGCCCCGATCACGAACAGCACCGTGTCGGGCATGCCGCGCTCGCAGGCCGGAGTGGCCGCCGGCGTCGCGTCGACGAGCAGGCAGATCGGCTCCTCACTCGGCGTGGCCGTGATCGGTTCGGTGACCGTGACGGCGCTGCACGGGCCGTTCCGGGACAACTTTGCCGCGGCGAGTCACGCCGGCTGGTGGATCATGACCGGCTGCGGCGTCGCGATCCTCGGGCTCGGCTTTGTGGTCAGCGGCCGGTGGGCGGATGAGACGGCACGCCGCACCGCGGCGCTGCTGCCGGAAGAGAGCTCCGAAGCGGACCGGCCGGGCCGCACCGACCTGCAGGCGGCACGGTCGGACTGAGTTCGGCGCCCACGCCAGAATGAAACAGATCCGCGCGGCGTTGTGCCCCGCATGCAGACTTGGGAAGCCATCATCTCGCGCCGCAACGTCCGGTCGTTCACCGGGCAGCAGATCGGCAGCGAGGACCTCCATCGCATCCTGGAAGCGGGCCGCCGTGCGCCGTCATCCCGCAACCTGCAGCCGTGGGACTTCGTCGTCGTCACCGACCGCGCCCAGTTGCAGGAGCTGTCGCGGGTGTGGGTGGGCGCGGGGCACGTGGCCGGCGCGGCAACCGCGATCGCGCTGGCCGTCGGACCCGCTGACGAGCCCGGTCACCGCGACGAGTTCGATCTCGGCCAGACGACCATGGCCATGATGGTCATCGCCGCCGACGCGGGGATCGGCAGCGCCCACTCCGCGGTCGGCGACCAGGACCTCGCCCGCCGGGTGCTAGGGCTGCCCGCGGACCACGCGTGTGCCTACCTCATCTCGCTCGGCTACCCAGCCGACCGCCCGCTCGCGCCGATCGTCAAGCCGAATCGCCGGCCGTTCGACGAGGTCGTGCACTGGGGTCACTGGTAACAGCAGGAGTCGCTGGCCGCGTCGCCACCTGCAGCCTCCATCATCGGCAGCCTGCCCGCCAGCGGCAGGCGGGCCGCGCCGGTGGGGCGCTCGGCCGACGATGCCGCCGATCAGGACCGACCCGGTGCGTGACAGGTGATCGTGCCTGGTCGTCATAGCTCCCGTCGCTGCGCGCACGGCCGTCGCTGGAGTCCTGGCGCGGTTGCGGCGGACTGTCAATGACCGGCAGCTGTGCAGGTCGACAGTGACTAGCCGGACAAAAGTGCCAGACACCCCGGAGAGCCGGATACCGTAGGCGCAGTAACGCCGTGTCTGCCCGACAGCGGAGCCGGCCGGGGCGCCATGGTGGCGCGTCGCCAACCGCGCCGGAACCACCGTGGTCTTAGCTGGCACGACGGCGGCCACGCGTGGGCCGTCGACGCAGGAGGTAGCTGGTTGCGAACCGGATGGCCGACCGTTGTGTGTGCAACTCGCCTGCGCTGCCGCAAGCCCGCCCGGCGCGGCGCAGTGGCCGGGATCGTCCTCGTCGTCCTCGCGCTCATGGTCGGCTGCGGCGCAGCGGCGCCGGTGACTGGCCGGTCAAGGCCAGCGAGCCGGCGAGCCTCCAGTCCCGCGGCCACGCCCACGCCGTCGCCGCCGCCCTCGCTCAGCCCGGCGGCGCAAGCCGCGGAGGCGGTGCAGGGTCCGGCCGCGGTGCCAACCACAGCCCAGCTGTTCGCCCTGAGTGCCCTGGGCGGCGTCATCGGCACCATGTCGCCCGCGCAGCTGGCGGGCCAGCGCGTCATCTACAGCTTCAGCGGCCTGTCCGCGCCCCCGAGCCTGCTGGCGGCCATCCAGCAGGGCGAGGTGGGCGGGGTCATCCTCTTCAGTTTCAACATCGCCAGCCCGGCCCAGCTGACCAGCCTGATCCAGCAGCTGACGGCGGCCAACGC
>JASHSZ010000378.1 GCA_030040815.1 Streptosporangiaceae bacterium | reverse complement strand
CGGCTGCCGCTGTCTCCGAACTTCCGGCAGGAGCTGCGCATGCAGCTCGCCGATTTCGCCGAGCGCGCACACCAGAAGAGGCTCAAGGCGGACGGTCCCGAGCTGCTTGGTTCCGGTGGCGGCATCACCGAGGCCGTCGTGCAGGCGATGGCCGAGGCGATCTCGGCAGAGAACCTGCCCAGTCCGGCCGGCAGCGCGGACGATCGGGTGGACTTGCTGCTCGGAGCCTTGGCGGCGACCGATCCCAAAAAGGTCACCGAGGCCGGCCACGTGTCATTCGTCACCCTGCGCGGTCGGCTCATGCTGGATGTCTCGACAGCGGCCATCGACGGCGAGTCGCTCAGCACACGCTTCGTTCGGCTGCCGAGCCGGTCAGGGTCACCCGACCAGGACGCAGCGGTGACGAACGCCGCTGCCCAGAGCGCGGCTGACCAGCAGCCGACGGGGTCGCCTGACGGCGGTGAGCGGCCAGCCCGTTATGCGGCGGTGATCTCGGGATCGGCGGCGGTCATCGCTGGCGGCCGGCCCTTCCTGGGCATGGACGCGCTCACGACGTACGCGCGCCGCCAGGCATTCAGCAGCGTAAGCAACGACACCGGTCCGCAGGCCGCGCGCAGCGGCATGCACGCGGCCCACAACATCGAGATCGTCGTCCTGCTCGATCGGTCGCTGGACGGGGGCGTGTGGGTCGACGTTGACCCCGAGACGGGCTCCCCTAAGGCCGCGATGTCGATCGCCGTCAGGCCGGCTGGTTTCCGCTTCACGCCGCTCGCCGCTGCCTGACCGGCAGGGCGGTCGTCAGGCGGTTAGCTCGGTCGGCCAGTCGATGACCCGGCTGGCTTTGATCTGGGTAATGACGTCGGGCTCATTGCCCTCCAGAGCGGCCTCCTTCTGCTCGTCGGTGAGGCCACGCCAGCTGGCTGGCGCGATCCCGGCCGACAGCTTCGCCTTGGTGCGCTCGATGACCAGCGGTCCGATATGCAGGACCTCGGGACTGCCGGCGTGCAGGGCGTGCAGTAGCGTCCGCAGCTCAGCTGTTCCGGTCGGCTCCCCTGGGTGGGCCGCCTTTTCGGCTGCCTTGAGCAGCGTGTCCAGCACTATCTCCGGTGACGGCAGAGCTCCGGGCCAGCGCAGGTAGAACCTGCTCCCGTGGGGCCGGTCCGCCTGCCGGTACATGAGGCCGGCCTCGAGCGCGGTGAGGAAGCCGTCGACTAGATCGGGAACGAGGTCGAGCACCGGCCGCCGCGCATACAGGCCGCCGCGCAGGATGCGCGCTCGCGATCCGGCAGCCTCCTGCTCGAGCGAGACAACCGCATAGTGCTCGAGCTCGGTAACCAGCCGGGTGGCCTCGACGGCGTCGGTGTCCGCGGTGAGGAAGTGCGCGTCTGCACGCCGCCATAGCTGGGCGAGCTGCCGTGCCTGCTCCCGGATCGTGTCAATGGCCTCGTCGTAGTTCTCTCGGCTGACGTGCAGCTGCTCCTGCGCCACCGCAAGCTGTTTGCTGGCCAGACTGACGTCATTCTGGACTGACTTCACCTCGTCGTCGCGGCGTTGCAGTTCGGTGCTGCTCCAGGAAAGCGCGCTGTTCAGCCCCGCGATCTGACGCAGGGCTGCAATCCCAATGACGATTGCGATCCCCGCCAGTATCAGGGCTAGAACCGCTAGCCAAGCCATCATTTCCTCCCCTATGCCTTATTAGCAGGCAAGCGCCATTCTGTACCGATGGCTTTCGCAATGGAAGAACGACATGCGTATTCGCATTCGCGCGTTGCGGGTCGCGCGAACTGGCAAACCAGGCACTGCTAGCTGCCGTGCAGGCGCACCCAGGCCGCGATGAGGTCGGCCGCGTCGCTGCGGGCTCCGGCCGGTTCCTGCAGGTAGTGGTCCGCGCGGAGCAGCTCCAGCTTCTTGTCGGGCGCGGCGACGGCCGCGTAGATGGCACGCGCGTCGCTTTCGTAGACGCCGGTGTCCGCGGTCGCGTGGATGACGAGGGAGGGCACCGTGATCCGGGCTAGGTGCGGCGCGGCGGTGCACTGCGAGGTGCGCAGGCTCCACATCGACAGCCAGGTGCGCAGGGTGCTGACGGTGCCGATGCCGAACACGCCGTAGTTCGCCCGAATCGGGTCGCCGGCGTAGCACCAGCAAGGCCGTCGGTCCGACGGCTCGATCGCAGGATCGATCATGCGCAGGTCGGCCCAGGTGCGGGGGAGCGTGAACAGCCGGTCTCTGGCCCGTGAGCCGGCGAGCCGGGCTAGCTCGGCAAGCGCCCAGTCGGTGACACGCTCGTTCCGGTCGCGCTGAGCGGCGCGGTATCGGGCCTGGAACTGCGGGCTGAAGGGCGGCCCGTTGGCTGGGTCGTACGGGTCAAGCGCCGGGTCCACCGAGAGAGGGTCGGTCTCGTCGGTGACCGACGGGTCCAGCCAGCTGGTCAGCACTTCGGGTCGGCCCGAGTGCGCAGCCAGCGCGACGAACAAGTCGCCCGGCGGCAGGCCCTCGAGCGCTGGCAGCGGGTGCATGCCGGTGACCGGTACGACGTTCGGCTCGACGGCCTGCGATTGATAGGCGGCCATCAGCGAGCCGCCCCCCGAGTTTCCCAGCAGGACCACCCGTTCTGCACCCGCCTGCTCCCGCAGCCAGCGCACGCCGACGCCGATCTCGGCCAGCGCGTGGTCGAGCAGGAAGCTGGCCTCGTTGCCGCGGAAGCGGGTGTTCCAGCCCAGGAACCCGAAGCCTCGCTCGGCAAGGTAGCTGGCCAGGT
>JASHSZ010000377.1 GCA_030040815.1 Streptosporangiaceae bacterium | reverse complement strand
TGACCCTGGCTCAGAAAGTGAGACATGCGCCCTCCGCTCACGGCATCGGGCGCAGCAGTCCCGCAGGCTAATGGTGGGTCCATAAAGCCTGTTTTGCCTGGCTCAGCATAGGATGACAAAGGCGAGAATACTAGGCGAACACTCGCACTGGCTCTGATTCACGGAACAAAGGCGTCGAGTAATCCCTTGACTGCACGGAGTAGCTGCCGCGACGCGCGGGTTCCAGTTTGGCTGGCCGAGTCGGCGTCGTTCCGCCTATCGACGCCATGAGTTAAAACTGGCCTCATCCATTTCCGTTGTTGTTTTCATGTCTGCCTTTCCTGCCGAGCCGGAATACGCCATTCCTGTTCGCTCGACGAGCTGTCTACGCGGCACGTGGCGGACAGCTGAGTGCAGCGCATCGGGTCCGGCTGCGCTACGGGCCCGAACGGCCGCGGTATGCCGTCGCGCCGTCCGGGCCGACCATTGGTCTCGGCTCGAGCGTCTAGATCCGCTCGAGCGCCGCGCCGTCGAACAGCGGCTCGATCTCGTGCCGCCCGACGTCGCCGGCCATCTCGTCATCGGCCGGGACTGGCCCGCCGGCGGCAGCGGCCTCCAGCGTCGGCCGCAGCAGGTGGGCATCGCTGGAGGAGTTGAGGAAGAGGCCCGGGCGGCCGAGCACGTACCGCACGGCCCGAGCCAGCGCATCGCCCTCTGCCAGCGGCTCATACCAGCTGAACCGCGGCCCCGCTCCCTCCTGCCACCGCCTGCGCGCGACCGACTTGATCGTCTGCACGGCCACGCCGCGCTCCTCGCACACCGTCAGGAGCGCTTCGACCTCGGCCCGGTACTGGTCAACGGACATCAGCGCGTAGTTGTACGGCAGCAGCACCGAGCTGAAGTCGAACCGCTCCAGGCTCCGCAGGTGCATGCCCGCAATCCGCAGTCCGTGGCCCGTCACCCCGATGAACCTGACGAGCCCCTCATCCCGGGCCAGGGCCAGGGCCTCGACCGCGCCACCTGGCCCGTGGGCCACCGCCCATTCGTCTGGCTCGACGAGATTGTGGAGCTGGATCAGATCGACGGACCCCACGCCGAGCCGCGTCAGTGAACGTTCCAGGCTGGCGCGTGCACCATCACCCGAGCGCTCGCCCGTCTTCGTGGCCAGGAAAAACTGGTTACGGTGCGTTGTCATCCACGGCGCGATCCGAAGCTCAGACTCACCATAGGATGCTGCGGTGTCGATGTGGTTCACGCCGAACTCCAGTAAGGTCGCGAGGACCTCGTCGGCGCGCTCCTGCCGCATCGACCCCAGCGCCGCCCCGCCGAAGATGACTCGGCTGCTCTCCTGCCCGGTCCGGCCAAACGGCGCGCGATCGATCACAGTCGGAGACTACGACGGATCACTGATGTGCGTCGAGCAGCGCGATCGACAGCTCGGGGCTCTCGACCCGGGCGTTGTGACCGAGGACCGGAAACGTGACCGCGGCGTTAAACGGCTGCCGATCACCTGGATCGCATGACGCGCTTTACTTGTCCCCCCGTGCCACCCGCCCGAGCGTCGATGCCGCCCTCAGCGACCCCTGAGCCGGCAGTTCTGGCGACCGGCGAGTCCAGTTCGGTCCTGGCAGCTGCTTGCCCCGGCGTGCTGACCAGCAACTCAGCCAACGCCCGGCGGTGACCTCACCCCCGCCGTCCACGGCCGTACCCGCGGTTACGGCGGCTCGTCCAGACCGGATGGCGAGTGCGGCGGAGGCGGCGGCGGAGCCGCCACGGCTTCCGACGGTGCCGCGACGCCGCTCGTCGCCGGTGGGAGTGGCGGCACCGTAGTGGCCGGCCCGACGGTCGTCAACGGCGCCCTGACCCTGCCGCGACCGTGATGGCGCAGTTGGCTCAGGCGCCAGGCGCCCGCGACCAGTCCGGAACGGTCTCGCATTGCCCGCCGCCCCAGTGCAGGCACCACCAGCCAGGCGGCAACGGCGGTCAGGGCGATGAGCCCGGTGACCACGTAGAGGTTCCCGATCAGCTCCTGGTAACCCGTCATGTGGCTGCCTTGCACAGCTGGCGAGGGCACAGTCCAGATCAGTCCGGCAGGCAGCACCGGGGCGCCGGGCGCCGCGTGCAGCGGGTAAGCGATGTACAGCGCCAGGACGGCAAGGACAGTCAGCCCAGCTGCCGTGACGCCAAGCCAGCTGGCCAGCAGCCTCGGCGAGAGCTTGACCACCTTGCCCGCGCGAACGGCGAGCTCGGTCAGCGCGACAAGGATCGGCCCTATCCAGACCCAGTGGTGCGACCAGGAGACCGGCGAGACAAGCAGCCCGGTGAGGGCGCAGGTCACGATGCCAGCCAGCTCCAGGCCGCGCCGCGACAGCCGGGCCGCGAGCAGCAGTCCGGCCAGTCCGATCACCGTGGCTCCGGCAAGCCAGTACGGTCGCGCGGCGCCAGCGCTGCCGAACAGCCGGAGGGCGGCCCCGTAGAGGGACTCGTTCCCCACGTAGGCGACGTTGCCGACTCGGCCGACGGTCAGGAACAGCCGTCCCGTCCAGAACTGGCCTGCCGCCTTGGGAAGCACCAGGTACGACGCTGCGACCGTGAGGGCGAACGTGCCAAGCGCGACGCTGGCGGCCCGGTACCGCCGGGTTAGCAGCAGGTACGGGATGAATATCAGCGGGGTCAGCTTGAAGCCGGCCGCCAGGCCAACGCCGACGCCTTTGAGCCGGCTTTTGTCTGGCCGGCACAGGTCCGCCACGACGAGCAGCATCAGCAGGACGTTGACCTGGCCGAACGCCAGCGTCTGCTGGACTGGCTCAAGCCACAGCACGACGGCCGTGACCAGCAGCGTGGCGCCTATGCGGACCCGCGAGCGACGGTATCCGAGCTTGCCCCAGCTCAGCCAGATCACTGCGGCAAGGGACACAACGCTCCCGATGCTGACGAGCCACTTCAGCACGATCACGTGGATGTGGGAGAGCAACTCGAACGCAACCGCGGCTATCGGCGGGTAGGTGAAGTAAAGGTTGAAGGTCCCGTAGGTGTCCCGATACGGAGTACCGGTGAGGCTGGCCATGTGGCCACCCCACGCGTACACCTGCAGGTCAATCATGAACGACAGCTCGGGACGGCTCACGAACAGCGCGCCCAATCCCGCAGCAGAGACGGCGAACACGACCCCTCCGGCGGCCAGGAGCCAGTTCGCCAGTGTCCGGTTTGCAGCGCCTGCGCGGTCGCCGCGACGGGCTCCCCAGGCGCGACTGCGGCGCATGGCAGGAAAAGTCGCCCGGCCCTCAGCCGTCATCGCTAACTCCCCCGATGTCACGGCGCCCCCAGCACCGTGTCGAAGTAGTCAGTGTAGGAACCCCGTTACTGGCTGCTGCGGGAGGACCACCTCGCCTTACCGACTGGGCGCGGCGATCCGGCATGCCCGAGCGCAGCCTCGCGCAGCGATACGTCGACGAGGGCCTCCGCCATGACGCCCATCCGCTGATCCAGTTCCTTGACGGGCCAAGCGGGCGCCGCGCCAGCCTCGCCGGCCGCGGCCTGGATGTCTGGGAGGTCATCGCCACGATCCGCGACAACAGCGGATCAATCAGCTGGCCGCCGAGTACTTGCAAGTGCCTGCCGGCCTAGTCGAGGCTGCGGTGGCCTACTACGGCGAGGACCGCGCCGTGATCACCAACAACATCAAGGACTTCCGCCCGCTCGCCGCTCAGTGGCTTGCGCAAGGCCGCGTTCATGCCGGACTCATCCTGCTGCTCCCCTCACGTACCCGAACACGCGCCGCCGTCACGATGCT
>JASHSZ010000376.1 GCA_030040815.1 Streptosporangiaceae bacterium | reverse complement strand
GAGCTGTCGGTGTTCGTGTTCTTCGGCCTGGCTGCGGTGGCGGGCACGGCGTACGTCCAGATGCAGACCCTCACCTGGCTGCCGTGGGCGGCGGCGGCCGCCATCGGCCTGCTCGCGTGCGCGCTGCTGGTGGTCAACAACCTGCGCGATATCCCGACCGACAGCCAGTCCGGTAAGAAGACCCTGGCGGTGGTGCTCGGCGACCACCGGACCCGGCTGCTGTACACGGCCTGCATCGCGGTCCCGTTCTGCGTCGTCGTCGCGCTGGCGCCCGTCCGCCCGCTGAGCCTGCTTGCACTGGCCGCGCTCCCGCTCGCGCTCGCCCCGGTCCGCCAGGTCCGCCACGGCGCCACCGGCGGCACCCTGATCGCGGCGCTCGGCCAGACGGGCCGGCTGGAGCTCGCGTACGGAGTGCTGCTGACCCTCGGCCTGGCGATCAGGCTCTGACACGCGACTCGCTCCCGGCTGTGCGCCGAGGTGACGACGAAGGAGAGCACGCGTTGCCAGACCGAGCGAGACGCCAGTGGCCCGGAGGGCGAGCGTTTCGGGCCGTCTGGGGTGGCGAGGTCGGCTCGGTCCTGGGCGACTACGCGTACCAAGTCGCTTTTGCCTGGCTGGTTCTCTCCATCAGCCACTCTGCCGCCACCCTGGCCGAAGTCATGGTCTGCAACGTCGCCTGCAGCGGGACCCTGATACTCGTAGGCGGCGCCGTGACAGACCGGTGGTCCCCGCGCCGTGTCATGATCTGCTCGCACCTCGGCAAGGGCGTGCTCGTATCGGTTCTGTGCGCGCTGGCCTCAGCCCACGCGGTCCACATCTGGGCCTGCTTCGCCATCGCCGCGGCCTTCGGCATTGCCGACTCGTTCTTCTGGCCTGCCAGCGGCAGCATCGTGCCCTCCCTCGTCTCAGCCGAGGAACTGCCGCGCGCCAACGCGATGGTGGCGGTCGGCGAGCAGACTGCGCTCCTCCTCGGACCGGTCATCGGTGGCTTGCTGGTCAGCGCGTTCTCGCCTGCCCCGGCATTCGCCCTCGACGCCGTGACATTCTTCGCTGCCGCCTGGACGGTGACCTTCGCTCCGCGAACCACGTCGGGACCTGCGCACGCTGAGCAGTGGAGTATTCGCGCGCTCGCCGCCAGCGTGACGGCAGGGTTCGGTTACGCGCGCGGCAAGCGCGACATCCGTTCGATACTCGTTCTCATCGGGGCCTCAACGCTGGCCTACAGCGGCCTGTTCACGGTCGCGCTGCCGGCCTTCGCGCACGCTCTCGGTCGCGGAGCGTTGCCGCTGGGCATCCTGGTCGCGTGCTGGGGAGCGGGACAGCTGGCCGGCTCCCTATCGGCGAGCGTCACCGGCCTGCCGTCACGATGGGGGCTGCTGATCGTCGTGATGTCCGGCTGCGAGGGACTATCGCTCCTTGCCATTGGCTGGACGGGGTCCCTGACGCTCGCGTGCGGCCTCCTTGTCGTGCTCGGCTTCGGCGTGGCATACGCCAGCGACGTCGCGATCCCGACCTGGATACAGGTGACCACCTCTGCCGAGATGCTGGGCCGCGTCAACAGCGTCATCAACCTGCCGCGCGTCCTGCTCCCGCCAGTCTCGATCGCGGTCATGGGCGCGCTAGCCGTCGTCAGCGTGCGACTGCCGTTCCTGTTCGCCGCCGCACCCATGCTGCTGGCGGGACTGGCGCTGGCTGCGACCGGAACGACGCGGCAGCTGGCAACGCAGGCTCAGGCAGGCAGCGTCGGCGGACTGCCGTGACCACGAAGCTCAACCCGGTGAGCGAGTCACCGCCTGGATGATCTGCCGACCGGGCATCCGCTGCCGCGCCGGCCGCCGCTCCTCAGGCCGAGCCTGCCGCACCGTCCGAGCTACCCGCGTCGCCGCCATCGACGGAGCCGACTGAGGCGAGGCCCTCCAGCTCTGGGATGTTCGGCTCCTCGCTCGACCCAGCCGCCACAACCTGCGCCGCTGCCTCGGCCAGTGCCTCGTGCGCCTGCTCGAGTGCCGCGGCGTCCGACGGCTCCACCTCTGGTACGGGCGCCGCAGCGCTCGCAGGAGCCGCCGCAGGCTGCGCCGCGGTCGGCGCGCCGTCGCCGCCGCCAAACGCCGAGCCAAACGCCTTCAGCGCAGTGGTCAGCTCGCTCGGCACCATCCACACCGTGTTGCCAGGCCCCTGGGCGATCTGCGGCAGCGTCTGCAGATACTGGTAGGCGAGCAGCTTCGGGTCCGGATCGTTGCGGTGGATGGACTGGAAGACCGTCTGAATAGCGGTCGCCTGGCCCTCGGCCTTGAGGATGGCGCTCTGCTTCTCGCCCTCGGCCCGCAGGATGTTGCTCTGCTTCTCGCCCTCGGCAGTCAGGATCTGCGACTGACGGACGCCCTCGGCAGTCAGGATCGTCGCCCGCTTCTCGCGGTCGGCGCGCATCTGCTTCTCCATCGCGTCCTTGACCGTCTGCGGCGGGTCGATGGTCCGGATCTCGACCCGGGTGACCCGGATGCCCCACTTGCCTGACGCGTCGTCGAGCACGCCGCGCAGCTGGGTGTTGATGGTCTCCCGCGAGGTCAGCGTCTTCTCCAGGTCCATCGACCCGATCACGCTGCGGAGCATGGTGGCGGTGAGCTGCTCGATCGCCTGGATGTAGTTGACGATCTCGTAGTCGGCCGCCCGCGGGTCGGTCACCTGGAAGAACAGCACCGTGTCGATGCTGACCACCAGGTTGTCCTCGGTGATGACCCGCTGGCCGGTGAACGACACCACTTGCTCGCGCAGGTCGATCAGCGGCTTGACCCGGTCGATGAACGGAAGGATCACGTTCATCCCCGGCTCCAGCGTCTTGGTGTAGCGGCCGAACCGCTCCACGTTCCGGGCGCGTGCCTGCGGGACGATGCGGATGGCCCGCGTCGCCGTCACGAAGATCAGGATCGCTACGATGGCGATGACGATGCCAATGACCATGTATTACTCCCGCGGATACACGAGGGCGGTCGCGCCCTCGATGTGCATGACGTCAACGGTCTTCCCGGCCGGGATGACCGTGGTCTCGTCGTAGGAACGCGCCGACCAGACCTCGCCGCCGATGCGGACCCGCCCGCTGTGCGGGCCGACCTCCTCGATGACGATCGCCGGCCGGCCGATGAGCGCGGCTGTGCCGGAGCGCAGCAGCGGCGGGTGCCGGATATGCCGCATGGCTATCGGCCTGGCTACGCCGAGCCCCACGGCCGAGGTGAGAACGAACACGCCGAACTGGATCGCGGCATCGCCGCCGAAGAAGCCGGCGCCGGCCGCGAGCAGCGCAGCCAGGCCGAGAAGGCCGAAGGCCAGCGTGGTGGTGAGGATCTCGGCGGTACCCAGGACGACCGCCACGATCAGCCAGATGATCCACGTACTCACCGCGGCGCTCCGAATGTGAAATGTTCCTGCTATAGAGCGTAGTCCCGTATAGCGGGGAGCGCATCACGCCGTGATCGAGGGGAACGCCGGACCGGGCCGGGCAGCTAGGTCGCCATCGAGGTGGTGACCTTCCTGGTCGCCGCCTCAAGCTCGGCGTAGGAGCCGTCCGGCAGCACGTCTTCCCAGATCGGCACGTACCAGCCCGGCGCCTCGAGCAAGCCGAGCGGTCGCGGGATGAACCAGACGCGGAAGTGCGCGCCGCCGTCGCCCCCAGCGGTTCAGGTGTACCCGCGCGAGGGGTGCCCAGGGACAGGATCGCCCGCTCGACCCCGCCGGGCTCGCCCCGCCGCGGCGGCCGCCGCGACGCCGGCTGGCCTTCACACTGCTGACGGCGAACGGGAGTATGGACCTACCACCAGAGTCGGGAGGCCAGCCATGACCCCAGCCAGCCAGCTGTCCTACAGCCACGGCGCGTCCGCCCAGCCGCTGCTCGGCGAGACCATCGGCGGCAACCTGCACCGCATGGCGACCCGGTACCCCGCCAGCGAGGCGATCGTCGACGTGCCGACCGGCCGACGGTGGACTTACGAGCAGCTCGACGCTGATACCGACAGTCTCGCCTCGGGCCTGCTGACGCTCGGCATCGCCAAGGGCGACCGGGTCGGCATCTGGGCGCCGAACTGCGCCGAGTGGGTCCTGCTGCAGTACGCGACCGCGAAGATCGGCGCGATCCTGGTCAACATCAACCCGGCCTACCGCAGCCACGAGCTGGGCTACGTGCTCCAGCAGTCTGGCATCAGGCTGCTCGTCAGCGCCGAGAGCTTCCGGACCAGCGACTACCGGGCCATGATCGACGAGGTCCGGGACGAGCTGTCCGACCTGGAGAAGGTCATCTACCTGGGCACGGTGGACTGGGACGGACTGCTGGTCACAGGCATAGCGGCCAGCGACGATGCGCTCTTCACGCGGGCTGCCACGCTCGCGTTCGACGACCCGATCAACATCCAGTACACCAGCGGCACGACGGGGTTCCCCAAGGGCGCGACGCTGTCGCACCACAACATCCTTAACAACGGCTTCTTCATCGGCGAGGGCTGCCGCTACACCGAAAGCGACCGCGTCTGCGTCCCGGTGCCGTTTTACCACTGCTTCGGGATGGTGCTCGGCAACCTCGCATGCACCACGCACGGCGCCTGCATCGTGATCCCGGCGCCGGGCTTTGACGCTGCCGCGACGCTGGCCGCGGTCCAGGCTGAGAAGTGCACCTCGCTGTACGGCGTGCCCACGATGTTCATCGCTGAGCTCGCGCTGCCCGACTTCGCCAGTTATGACCTATCCAGTCTCCGCACGGGCATCATGGCCGGTTCGCCGTGCCCGGTCGAGGTCATGAAGCGGGTGCTGTCTGAGATGCACATGGCGGAGGTAGAGATCTGCTACGGGATGACCGAAACGTCCCCGGTGTCCACGCAGACCGGCGCCGACGACGATATGGAGCGCCGCGTCGCCACGGTCGGCCGGGTGCACCCGCACGTCGAGATCAAGGTGATCGATCCGGAAACCGGCATGGTGCTGCCGCGCGGCGGTCATGGCGAGCTGTGCACCCGCGGCTACTCGGTCATGCTCGGCTACTGGAACGAGCCAGACAAGACGGCGGAGGCGATCGACCCTGGACGCTGGATGCACACCGGCGACCTCGCGGTCATGGACGAGGCGGGCTACCTCAACATCGTCGGCCGGATCAAGGACATGGTCATCCGCGGTGGCGAGAACATCTATCCGCGCGAGGTCGAGGAGTTCCTGTACACCCACCCCGACATCGAGGACGTGCAGGTCATCGGCGTGCCGGACGCCCGGTACGGCGAAGAACTGTGCGCCTGGGTGAAGCTGCGGTCCGGCAGCACGCTGGACGCCGAGCAGGTCAGGGAGTTCTGCACCGGCAGGATCGCGCACTACAAGATTCCGCGCTACGTCCGGGTCACCGAGGAGTTCCCCATGACGGTCACCGGCAAGGTGCAGAAGTTCAAGATGCGCGAGACCTCCATCACCGAACTCGGCCTCACCCGCGCCGCGGCTACCAAGACGGCCTGATCCCGCGGACCTCTCGCCAGTGGGACGGCGGTGCCAGGCTAGCGGGATCGCTCCCCCGCCGCTCCGGCAAGCGCAGCCTGCACCGCCGGGATGTCATCGACGCACACTGCGTCGATCCCCGCCGCGGCGGCGCGAACGGCCTGGGCCGGCGTCGCCGTCCACGTCATGACCTCGAGCCCGGCCAGGTGAGCGAGCTCGATGGTGTGCGCCGCGCTCCCCCGGCATGGCGAGTCCTCTTCGCGGTCCAGGTGCAGGGTCGCGGTGTACACGCAGGCGGCATCCAGGCCGAGGTTGGCCGCGGCCGCGACGCACTGGTCGGCGGACAGGTTCTCGCTGGTGATCAGGCCCAGTGCCGTGCCGTCGGCCTGCGCCGCGTGGCCGAGGAGATAGACAGGGACCGACGGGTCGAACGACGAGACCAGGAACGGCCGCGTGCCCTCGTAATCGCCCAGCGCAGCGGCCACCAGCGCGTGGGTGCGGCGTGGCTCCGGCTCGATCGCGTCTTCGATCACGGTCTTGACGTCGATGTTCACCCCCACGTCTGCGGGCAGCGCGGCGAGCACGTCGGCCAGCACGACGATGCCCTCGGCGCCGAGCTGGGCCGCCGTCTGGGTGATGATAGGTCGCCCCGCGGGCGAGCGAGGGTCGTGCCAGATCATCAGCTCGCCGTCATTGCTGCGCCGGACGTCGAGCTCGACCCACGTCACGCCGCTCCCCGCCGCGGCGAGGAACGACTCGACGGAGTTTTCCCGGTAGCCGCCCGCAGTACCGGAGCCGAAGCCCCGGTGGCCGACCACCGTTGGCTTGACGTCGAAGATCACTGACCCCTCCGCGGACGCGCCTACCGAGATGATCGCAGCCCGGCCGCCAAGGGCGCGAGGCGCCCAGCGCTAGGGTGGCAGATGCCCGGTTGCGTTGATCAAAGGACGGGTAGGGGCCGCAGATGGATGAGAAGGTCGCGCGCGAGCGGCTGACCGCGGAGCGAGCCGACGTCGCGCAGCTGCTCGGGGACGCCGAGGCCGCCGCCCGTGCGGACCGCGAGGCAGAGGACGAGCCCGGCGACTACGCTGACTCGGCCCAGCCGCTCACGGCACAAGGCCTGGACGACGCCATGGCCGCCTCGTTCCGGAACCGGCTCGACGCCATCGACCGGGCCCTCAGGCGGCTGGATGAGGGCACCTACGGACTCTCGGTCCGCAGCGGCACGCCCATCCCGGACGCTCGGCTCGAGGCCGACCCCGCCGCCGAGCTCACCATCGAGGAGGCCAGGCAGGCCGGCTGAGTCAGTCAGCGGCTTGCTGTGGCAAACCAGCCGGGCTCGTGCCACCTGCCTCGCAGCGCGCCGCGGTAGCGTATCTCGACAGCCTCGCGCCGAGCGGCCACGATGATCTCTTCGGCCTCGCGGTGGCAGCTGCCTTGCCGACCGCCTGCGCCGCTAAGACGAGCACGCGCCGCTTCGCCCATTTTTGCGTCGGCGGCCGCATCGACCTCGCCGTTCCGGGGCCGGTAGAACACGACGGCACTGTCGTGCGCCCCCGCCGGCTGGTCCAGTCACCTGGCGTTGACTGAGCCCGGCTCAGCGCTCGGTGATCTCGAGCGCGATCGGGGTGGCCGCGAGCGCCTTGCTGACCGGGCACGCAGCCTTGGCGTCAGTCGCGATCTTGGCGAAGTCCATGGCGCTGACGCCCTGGGCTGAGCCGCTGACCGTCAGCACGATCCCGCTGATCCGAAAGCCGCCGGCCGGATCGGGGCCGAGCGTGACGTCAGCAGTGACGTCGAGCGACTGATCGCGGCCGCCGGCCGCGCCGAGCAGTGCCGAGAACTGCATGGCGAAGCATCCTGCGTGCGCCGCCGCGATGAGTTCCTCGGGGCTCGTCGTGCCGTCGGCGTCGTCGGCTGCCCGCTTGGGGAAGCTCAGCTCGTAGCTGCCGAGGCCGGAGCTGACCAGCGTCACCGTGCCGGTACCGTCCTCCAGGCCGCCAGTCCAGGTGGTGTGCGCTCTGCGGGTTGGCATTCGTGTCCTCCTCTGCCCGGGCCTGCGCTCAGCCTGCCACGGCCCCAGTTTGCTGCGAGACAATAGTGCCTCCCCGCCTGCCCAGGCGGGTGACCGGACATTGCGAGGGCACCATGCAGGCCGACCCCTTCGCGCCCGCCCGCCTCGGCCCGGCGCAGCTGCGCAACCGGATCGTCAAGGCGGCGACGTTCGAGGGCATGAGCCCGGCCGGCCTGGTGTCGGCAAGCCTGATCGAGTTCCACCGGCGGATCGCGGCCGGCGGGACAGGCATGACGACAGTCTCCTACGTGGCCGTATCACGCAACGGGCGGGGCGCGCCGAATGAGATCTACATCCACGACGAAGCCGCGGACGGGCTGGCCCGGATCGCGGCCGCAGTACACGCCGAGGGCGCGGCGATCTCGGCCCAGCTCGGCCACGCGGGCGCCGTCGGCACGATCCGCAAACGATATCTGGGCCCGTCCGCGGGCCGCACGATGACAGGAACGAAGGTCCAGGAGATCACCCCGGCAGAGATCGACGAGGTGGTCGAGCAGTTCGCGCGCGGCGCGGTCATGCTGGCCCAGGCGGGCTTCGACGCGGTCGAGCTGCACTTCGGCCATCACTACCTGGTGTCGGCCTTCCTGAGCCCGCGCTGGAACCGGCGGCGAGACAACTACGGAGGCCGGGTGGCGAACCGGGCGAGGCTCGCCCTGCGCATCGTCCGCGCCGTGCGCGCCGCGACAGGTGGCACGATCGCGGTCACGGCCAAGCTCAACATGACCGATGGCGTGCGCGGCGGCCTGCAGGTGGGCGACGGCGTGACGGTCGCGCGGCTGCTGCAGGCCGACGGCGGGCTCGACGCGCTCGAGCTAACCGCCGGCGGCTCCCGAGCGAACCAGATGTTCATGTTCCGCGGCGACCCACCGCGGGCCGAGATGGCTGCCGCCCTGCCGGGCGTGGCCGGTGTCGGCTTCCGGCTGGCTGGCCCGGCGCTGCT
>JASHSZ010000375.1 GCA_030040815.1 Streptosporangiaceae bacterium | reverse complement strand
GCTCAGGTGGCGAACGTGATCAGCTACCGGCCGCGGATGGCCCTGCGGGACGCGGGCCGCGCGCTCGGCTACCAGCCGGAACAGCTGGACGAGTGGTCGAAGCAGGTCGGCCCGCGAGCGTATGGGCCAGGGCAGCCGGTCCCGCCGGACGCAGGCGTGCCCGACGCCGTGGTCGCGCTGGCGGAGCAGATGCAGCGGCTGCCGCGGCACCTCGGCATTCACTCCGGCGGGATGGTGATCTGCGACCGGCCGGTGGGGGAAGTGTGCCCGGTCGAGTGGGCGCGAATGCCGAACCGCAGCGTGCTGCAGTGGGACAAGGACGACTGCGCCTACGCGGGTCTGGTGAAGTTCGACCTGCTCGGTCTCGGCATGCTGACCGCGCTGCGGGACTGCTTCGACCTGGTCGAAAGCGCGCACGGCGTCCGCTGGAGCCTGCACTCGATCCCGCAGGAAGATCCTGGCGTCTATGCGATGCTGCAGGCCGCCGATACCGTCGGGGTTTTCCAGGTGGAGTCGCGGGCGCAGATGGCCACGCTACCCCGGCTCCGCCCGGAGAAGTTCTACGACCTGGTGGTCGAGGTCGCGCTGATCCGGCCCGGCCCGATCCAGGGCGGGTCGGTGCACCCGTACATGCGCCGTCGGCACGGCGATGAGCTGGCCGACCTGCCGCACCCGCTGATGAGCCACGCGCTCGGCAAGACGCTCGGAGTTCCGCTGTTCCAGGAGCAGATGATGCAGATCGCCATCGACTGCGCCGGGTTCAGCCCCGCCGAGGCCGACCGGCTCCGGCAGGCGATGAGCTCCAAGCGCGCGCCGGAGCGGATCGAGGAACTGCGCGAGCGGCTGCTCGCCGGGATGGCGGAGCGGGACATCCCGCCAGATGTCGCGACGGACATTTACACCAAGATCCTGGCGTTCTCCAGCTATGGCTTCCCCGAGTCGCACGCGATCAGCTTCGCCTACCTGGTGTACGCGAGCGCGTGGCTGAAGTGCTACTACCCGGCCGCGTTCACCGCCGCGCTGCTGCGCGCGCAGCCGATGGGCTTCTACGCGCCTGCCAGCCTGATCAGTGACGTGCGCCGGCACGGCGTGCAGGTCAGGGGTGTGGATGTGAACGCGAGCGGCGTGCAGGCAACCTTGGAAAAGAGCGCTGTGCTGGCCCGGGGGGACGACCCCCCGGAACCCCCCGCGGTTTCGTCGGGTTCCGCGGGGAACGGGGCAGTTCCGGCTGATCCCCCGTCAGGGGGCCAGCCGGTCGCGGGCCAGCCAGTGATCAGGCTGGGGCTTGCGGAGGTCCGCAACCTCGGCACCCGTGCGGCCGAGCAGATCGTGGCCGGCCAGCCGTACGCGAACCTCGAGGACTTCGCCCGGCGCACCACGCCGTCGGCTGCCGCCCTGGAGGCGCTGGCTATGGGCGGCGCGTTCGGCTGCTTCGGGATGAGTCGGCGAGAGGGGCTGTGGGCCGCCGGGGCCGCGGCGACGATCCGGCCCGGTCAGCTGCCCGGCTCCACGCTGGGCATGACCGCGCCGCCGCTCCCGGCGATGACCGCCGCCGAGGAGACCTTCGCCGACCTGTGGGCCACCGGCACTTACGGCACACACCCGATCGAGCACATCAGGGACATGCTGGCCGAGCGGGGCGTGCTGCCCGCGGCGGCCCTGACCGCCGCCGTGAACGGCCGGAACGTGCTCGTCGGCGGCCTGGTCACGCATCGTCAGCAGCCGGGTACGGCTCGCGGTGTGGTGTTCCTCAGCCTCGAGGACGAAACCGGGATGGCCAACATCATCTGCCCGCCGAACGTCTGGCAGCGCTTCAGGTCGATCGGCGTCAGCGCGAGCGCACTGCTCGTGCACGGCCGGGTCGAGCGGCTGGAGGGTGCGGCGAGCCTGCTGGCCACCCGGCTGGAACGGCTGCGGGTCGTCGCCGCAGCGCGCAGCCGCGACTTCCGCTAGCTCGCTGCGGGCTCAGCCGACGCAGTCGCGTTGCGATCTTGCCGGGTTGTGACAGACTCCCCGTGGAAGCAGGCCGCGGCAGGAAGCAGAGTCTGCATGACTGACGAACACGTAGCGGGGCTCGACACCTCGGTCGCGCACCCGGCGCGGGTCTACGACTACTGGCTCGGCGGCAAGGACAACTTCGCCGCCGACCGGGAAGCAGCCGAACGGGTGCTGGCAGTAACCCCGGGCCTTCGGCAGCGGGTCCAGGCCAACCGGGCGTTCCTGGCCAGGGCGGTCCGATATCTGGCGACCGAGGCCGGGATCCGGCAATTCCTCGACATCGGCACTGGCATACCGGCGGCGAACAACACCCACGAGGTCGCCCAGGCGACAGCGCCCGACTCGCGGATCGTCTATGTCGACAACGACCCCATCGTGCTTGTTCACGCCAGGGCACTACTGGTCGGCACTCCGGAGGGGGCTACCCAGTACGTCGAGGGCGATCTGCGGCAGCCCGGAGCCATCCTGGCCGCGGCGGCGCAGACTATCGACTTCGACCAGCCGGTCGCACTGCTCCTGATCGGGATCCTGCACCTCATTCAGGACGCCGAGGGGCCGTACGAGATCGTGGCCGACCTCATGGCCGCGTTCCCGTCCGGCAGTTACCTCGCCATCTCCCATCCCGCCCGCGACATCCTTCCCGGCCAGGAAGAGGCGCAGCGGCGCTACAACGAGCGCGTGTCCACCCCTCAGACGCTGCGGACAGAGCCGGAGGTGGCCCGCTTCTTCGAGGGGCTGGACCTGGTGCCGCCCGGCGTCAGCTACGTACATAGCTGGCGGCCCGACCACGGCGACCCGGTGCCGCCGGGCGGCGTTTCGGCCTACGGTGGCGTCGCGCGCAAGCCCTGACCTGCCAGTTACCAGCGGAAGTGCGGCTTGGCGTGCCACATTCGCGCGGCCGGGCCGGGCGCGACTTTGCCGCGAAATCGGGGCAGTTTGTCTGCCCGTGCGCGAAGATGGTCAGGCACCGGGGACCATATTCCGCGCAGACGTGCGGTAAACCATTGTCATCGCCATGGTGCCGGGCCGGCGCGTGGCGATTGACGCGGCAAGGAGCGGCATGCCCTTCGACGTAGCCCGAGCGTTCGCTGAGCGCTCGGGGGAGAACTTCGCGCTGCACGAGCGGTACATGAATCACCAGCTCGCGCGGACCCTCCGGACTCTCGGCTTCGACCGCAACTACATCCGGGCCGAGGGCTGCTACCTGTGGGACGACACCGGCGCGCGGTATCTGGACTACCTGTCGGGATTCGGCGTCTATGCGCTTGGCCGGAGCCATCCGGCGATCAAGGCCGCACTGCATCAGGCGATCGACCTTGACCTCCCCAACATGGTGCAGATGGACTGCGCCTTGCTGCCGGGCCTGCTCGCCGAGCAGCTCGTCAGCCGGGCACACGCCGGTATCAGCCGGGTCTTCTTCTGCAACTCCGGCGCAGAGTCGGTTGAGGCAGCCATCAAGTTTGCCCGGCAGTTCACCCAGCGATCCAAGATCGTCTACGCCGAGCACGCGTTCCATGGCCTGACAACCGGCGCGCTCGCCCTGAACGGCGGCAAGGAGTTCCGCAAGGGCTTCGGCACGCTGCTGGAGTCCGTGCCGGTCCCGTTCGGCGGCCTCGACGCGCTCGAGCAGCAGCTGCGCGGCCGCGACGTCGCGGCGTTCGTGGTCGAGCCGATCCAGGGCAAGGGCGTCTACTGTGCCCCGGCGGAATACTGGCGGGCAGCCCAGGACCTGTGCCGTCGCTATGGCACGCTGCTGGTCACCGACGAGGTGCAGACCGGCATGGGCCGGACGGGCCGGTTCTTCTGCCACGAACACTGGGGCCTAGAGCCTGACATCATCACCATTTCCAAGGCGCTGTCCGGCGGCTTCGTGCCGATTGGCGCGATGCTGACGTCAGAGAAGGTGTTCTCGAGCGTGCACGGCTCGATGGAGGATGCGCTCAAGCACTCGAGCACCTTCGGCCGCAATCAGCTCGCGATGGTGTCCGGCCTGGCGACACTCGCGGCCTTCGACGACGAAGACATCGTCGCGCGGGCCGAGCGCACTGGCGCGGACCTGCAGGCGAAGCTGCGCGGCCTCGCCGAACGGCATGACCTGATCCATGACGTCCGCGGACTTGGGCTGATGCTCGGTATCGAGTTCGGGGAGCCGGCGTCGCGGTCCGCTGCCCGCCGGTTCCGGACCCTCGAGCGGCTGCGGACCGGCATGTTCTCCCAGATGGTGGTTGTCCCGCTGTTCCATCGCCATCGGATCATCACCCAGGTGGCTGCCGACAACGTCAACATCATCAAGCTGATCCCGCCGCTGATTACCGGGCCGGAGGAAGTGGACTACTTCGTCCAGGCTCTCGACGACGTGCTGGCCGACGCGTACCGCCGGTCGGGGCTGACCTACGAGGTTGGCCGGACGATGGCGCTCGGCGCGCTCCGCCGGAAGTCGCAGCGCAGCGTCGCTAGCACACAGCCCGGCAACGGGCGGGCCGCAGCCGTCAACGGGGCAGGCCAGGCCGCGCCGGCCGCTACAGCACGTGAGGCCGAGCTGCCGTTAGCCGACGGACCGCGGGCGACCGCGCCGACGTCACGGACCACGCCAGCGGTCAGCCCGATCGAGCCCGGCGATCGGGTGGTCATCACCGGCGCCACCGGGTTCATCGGATCGGCCGTGACCCGGGCCGTGCAGGCGAAGGGCGCCCACGTCGTCGCCTTGGTCGAGCCCGGCGCCGACCTCCGCAACCTGGCCGGGCTGACCGACGTCGAGCGCGTTACCGTCGACATCCGGGACGCCGCTGCGGTCCGGGCCGCGTTCGAGGGCGCACGGTACGCCTTCCACCTGGCCGCTATCTACCGGTTCTGGGCTCGCGACCGGCGCGTTTTCCATGCTGTCAACGTGGGCGGCACTCGCAACGTCATCGACGCGGTGCTGGCGGCGGGCTGTGAGCGGCTGGTCTACACCTCGACGGTCGGAGTGATCGGGCTGGAGAGCACCACGCGCGGCGTCCCCGCGGACGAGACCAGCCTGTCCGACGTCGCGCATCTGTTCGGCGACTACAAGCAGACAAAGTTCGCGGCCGAGCACGAGGTGCTGCGTGCGGCCGCCGAGGGCCTGGACGTCAGCCTCGCGCTGCCCACCTTCCCGCTGGGGCCGGGCGACACGGCGCCCACGCCGACGGGCAAGCTCGTGGCCGACTTCCTGAACGGCAACCTGCCTGGCTTCGTCGACACCGCCATGAACGTGTGTCACGTGGACGATCTCGCCAAGGGCCATGTCGCAGCTCTGGAGCAAGGCCGTCAGGGCCGCAGCTACATCCTCGGCGGCGAGAACATGTCGATGCGCGAGATCCTCCAGGCGCTCGCCGACTGCTCGGGCCTGCCAATGCCGCGGCTAGCGGTCCCTTCGTCTGTCGGACTGGCCGCCGCGCACGCATCCGCGCTCATCGAGGGTCGGCTGCTCGGACGCGAGCCGCACGTGCCGCTCGAGGGCGCGCGGATGTCGACCACGAAGATGATCTTCAACGATGACCGGGCCCGCGCGGAGATCGGTCACAAGTCACGGCCTGCCCGGCTCGCGATCGAGGACTCGGCCCGGTGGTTTTCCGAGAATGGCTACGTGACACCCCGTCGGCTCGCGATGATCCGCTGGCAGCGCTAGCGACGCCGCCTGCCACGTGGGTTGTGCCCGCACCGGACCGCTGATTCAGGCCGGCCTTGGGCCGCGCAGCGACCGGGCTGCCGGCCGGAATACCAGGCCACGTGCGGCATGCGGACTGCGCGCGAACCCCCGTGCGCTAACCGAGCGCCGAGCCTGGCGCGCCCGCCCAGCGGCAGAAACAAGGGCCTGACTCTCCCTGGTCCGTTCCGCCGCGAGGGCCTGTATCAGCACCGGATGCATGACGTCCTCCTTGGTTGCCGCCGCCTTGTTCGGTCGGACATAACCACATTGTTCCGGGCGGGTACGACAGTTTCGGTGGTCGGACCTTCGGCTGAACGTGGGCCGACGCGCTGTGTTGGGCACGGGTGTCCATGGGTCTTGAAGGGCCGCGACAGGTGGCCAGTTTTGAAGTCGCCGCTCCTCGGTTGTCCGGCCAGCGGCGCCGCCTGCCAGGATGGAGGCGTGCCCACGCCGGACCCGTTCGACCTCGACCGATTCGTGGCCGCCCAGGACGGTGGCGGCAGCTACGAGCATGCCGTCGCCGAGGTGCGGACCGGCCGCAAGACCAGTCACTGGATGTGGTACGTCTTCCCGCAGCTCGCGGGCCTTGGCCAGAGCCCGACGTCGAAGTTTTATGCCATCAGCTCCCTCGACGAGGCAGACGCCTACCTGGCGCACCCCGTCCTCGGGCCGCGGCTGCTGGAGTGCGCCGAGATCCTCACGGGTCTGTCTGGGCGGACGGCCGAGCAGATCTTCGGCGGCATCGACGCCATGAAACTCCGTTCCGCTATGACGCTCTTCCGCCACGCCGACCCGGACGAGCCCGTCTTTGGCCAGGTACTCGATCAGTACTTCGGCGGTGTCAGCGACCCAGCGACCGAGCGCCTCCTCAGTCAGGCAGCAGGAACCTCCCGCTCGGATCGCGGCTGACCGGCACGACGCTGGTCACCGCGCTGACCGGCAGCGGACCGTAGATGTGCGGGTACGCCTCCGCGCCGGGCTCGGGCACCTCATAGCGGATCGGTGCGGCCACCAGGTGGCTGTCAATCAGAAGCAGGACGAGGTCGTCGGCGTCGGAGAAGATCGCGTCAGCCACGCCGCGCACCTGGTGCCGCAGGGAGCAGTGGATGAAACCCTGCTGCTCCAGCGTCACCCCGCGGGTCGAGACGCGGTACTCGCCGGCCGCGACGGCCGTCAGCCACTCGCCCCGGTCTGCGAGGTGAAAGAGCTCGGCCATGCCGCGAACGACTACTCGAAACTCGGCTTGCGGTCGCGCGTCCGCTTGAGCTCGAAAAAGCCGTCTGCCTCGGCCACCAGCGACAGGCCGTCCCAGAGCCGCCCGGCCGCCTCGCCCTTCGGGGCGGGCGTGATGACGGGCCCGAACAGCGCCTTGCCGCGGATCCGGACGACGGGTGTGCCCACGTCTAGGCCGACCTCGTCGAACGCCTCGTGGTGGGAGGCCTTGATCGCGTCGTCAAACTCGGTGCTGGTGGCTGCGTCGGCGATCGAGGCAGGCAGGCCGATCTCGGCGACTGACTCCTTGAGTACGCCCGGATCCTCGCGGCGCCCCTCGTTGTGGAAGCGGGTGCCGAGGGCGGTGTAGAGCGGGCCGAGGATTTCCGGTCCGCTGTGCTGCGCCGCAGCCGCGCAGACCCGTACGGGTCCCCAGGCCCGGCCCATCCGCTCGAGGTACTCGGGGCTCAGGTCCTTGCCCTCGTGCTGGGTGATGTTCAGGTACGCGAGCGACATGATCCGCCAGTCGGGGCGGATCGGCCGTACCTTCTCGACTTCCAGGATCCAGCGGGAGGTGATCCAGGCCCACGGGCACACGGGATCGAACCAGAATTGCACGTCCTCAGTGGTGTCCGGCTGTGTCGTCATGCCGCTGGCAACAGGCGTCTCCGCCTGGGTATTCCGGCTCGCTAGTCCGGAACTGGCTCGAGGAATTCGAGCCGGTTACCGTGTGGATCGGTCGTATAGAAGCGCCGCATGCCGGGGAAGTCGCCGTCCATGGTGACCGGGTAGCCCGCGGCGGTCAGCCGGGCCGCCCAGTCGTCGAGTCCGGTCACCAGCAGTGCCGGATGCGCCTTGCGGGCTGGCCGGAAGTCCTCCTCGACGCCGAGGTGCAATTCGATGCCGTGACCGCGAAACCAGCAGCCGCCGCGACGGACGAGCGCTGGCGGCTTGTCGATCTCGTCCAGCCCGAGCACGCCGGAGTAGAACGCGCGCGAGGCGCCTTCGGACTCCGCCGGGCAGGCCAGCTGCACATGGTGAATCACGTCCGCACCTCCCGGTTTGCCTTGATGTCAAGCTACAAGAGGGAACGGGGTCGCTGCGGCCGGCCCAGCCGCGCCCGCTGGTCAGGATTGCGGGGATAGCGGGTCGCTGTGATCGGATGGAGGCATGAAGGTACGCATCGGCATCAGCCTCGGCCCGTACGCCACGCCGGAAGGGCTCGCCGCCGCGGTGGGTCCGCTCGAGACGGCGGGCGTCGACTCCCTCTGGCTCAGCGAGGTGGTGTACGGCGACCTGGTCGAGCCGCTCATCGGCATGACGCACGTGCTAGCCCGGACGAGTCGGCTGAAGGTGGGCACTGGCGTCGCGGTACTGCCGGGCCGGCATCCCGTGCTCGTCGCGAAGGAGCTGGCCTCGCTCGCGGCGCTCGCGCCAGGGCGCGTCCTACCGGTGTTCGGGCTCCGTCCGGCTCGCGGGCCGGAGATCGCCGCGTTTCCGGTCGACGGCAGCCGAGCGGCGGTGTTCGACGAGTCCCTAGAGCTGCTGCGGCTGCTGCTGACGCAGCAGAACGTGTCGTTCTCTGGCCGGTTCTTTACCGTTGCGGAGGCGAGTGTGGGACCGCAGCCGGCCAAGCCGCTGGACATCTGGCTGGGCGGCAGCGCGCCCGAGGGGCTCCGCCGGGTGGGCCGGTTCGGCGACGGCTGGCTGGGCAGCTTCCTGACTCCCGCCGAGGCGGGCGCGGCGCGGCGACAGATCGAGGACGCCGCGGCCGCGGCCGGGCGGGAACTCGAGTCCGACCACTACGGCATCAGCCTCGCAGTCGGCGAGGTGACGCCGGAGTTCGCGCGGTCGATTGAGCGACGACGGCCCGGCGTAGACCCGGCGAGCCTGCTGCCGCGAACGTGGGCCGAGCTTCGCGGCCGGATCGAGGCCTACATCGAGGTCGGGCTCAGCAAGTTCGTGGTCCGGCCTGCGGCGCCGGCCGGCGGCGAGACCCTGGAGTGGTTTATCAACGACTTCGTCGCGGAGATGCTGCCGCTGCAGAACTGACCGCTGCTAATTCAGTGGCCGAAGTCGGCGAGGACGTTACGACCGATCGCAATTCGGCTGGATCTGCGCTGGGGCATGGTCGTCCAGTAGTACCAGATCATCAGCGTGATGCAGAGAGCCCAGGCTCGGCCTCGCAGCCACGTTGCGTCGTCGACGCCGAGTTTGCTGCGGAAGATCTCCCTGGCCCGCGAATCCAGGACTTCCCAGGCTACGGCCAGGTCGACGGCAGGATCGCCGATCGCCAGTCCGCCGAAGTCCAGCACCGCCGCCAACCGCCCGTCCCGCACTAGCAGGTTCTCCGCGGCTAGGTCGGCGTGGTACCACCGTGGCGTCGGCCGGTCTGTCGTCCCGGGTAGCGTCATGGCCTCGTGCCAGAGCCGTTCGGCGGCGTCAAGGTCGAGCTCGAAGTCACCCAGCGCCCGGCAGAGCTCGATGTTCCGCCTGGTCACCGGGTCCATGGTGGCGAGTGGCTCACCTCGGTACCAGTACAGGGCCGGATCGCTGACGGCCTCGCTCGGTACCTCGGCCTGACTCAGGGCCTTTACCACCTCGGCAAGGTCCGCCGCCAGGTCTTCCCGTCGTGGGTCGGCGGGCGTCTCGGGCGTGACGACCTCGGGGTGTTCACCGTCGATCCAGCGGACCACCGACCAGCTTTCCGGGTAACCGCAGTCAGGTTCGAACAACGCGACCACCTCGGGGACGCCAACGGGCAACCAAGGCGCTAGAACCGGCAGCCACCTGGCCTCTTTCGCGATGGTGGCCGATCCGCCGGGCTGGCGCGGCAGCCGGACGAGGAGATCGTTCCCGAGACGGAGCTGAGCGTTCGACGAGCCGCTGGCATCGAGCCGTCGAATGGGCAGATCGGCGTAGCCAGGCATGGCCCGGTTAACCAGAGCGCGAACCAGCCCCGTGTCGATCGGGATTTCGTCGTCGTGCAGGACGTCGGCCACCGTCGAAGTCAATCTCAGCCGCGGAAGCATGGGCCAGTGGTTATCCGGCTTGCAAGTGGTGACCGTGATCATCGACCGCTACGGCCTGGACGGCTACCTGCTGCGCGCTGACGTAACCGAGCTGGCCGACTACAGGCGCCCGGCCGTGCCGGCATGAGGCGCACCGAGGCCCTTGAGCTGGCCAAGAGGGTCCGGATGGACCGGCGACCTGGCGCCGTGCCGCCACGCTGCAGATGCATGCGGACGGACGCAGCGCTCCGGTCATCGTCGTGAAGTTCGGCATCGGCCAGGCGACCGTACGGCGCTGCATGCGGGACACCAATCGAGCCCGCTGACTAAATGCTCGGGCATTTACGTCGTGCATGTAAACCAATCATTCTCTCCCCGCATCAAATACGCAGGCACGCGTGCAATCGCGTGCATAGGGAGGGGAACCCCACTGTGAGTACAGAAGATCCCGGCATGCCTGCTACGGCGACCGGCCCGCGTCACCGAGCTCAGCAGCGCCCGCTGTCCACTTCACGCTCAGCTGACCGGGCATCGAGAACAGGGCGCCCTTTAACGTGCGCAACGGCCCGCTCACCGTGTCGTACAGCAATAACTGCCCGTCGTTTGGGCCGTCCGGCAACTTCATCACGGACCCCCGCGGCAACCAGGGCAGCCTCAACAGTGACGACCGGTCCATCGCCAACGACCTGAGCACGGGCGGCAGTGACGACAACCGTCTACCCGCAGTATCCGGCCGAGGACTACCACCTCGCGGTCAACTCGGAGGGCTCCTCCTGGTCGATCACGGACGCGATGAACGAGATGACGAGGACACCATCGTCGGCGCGTTCGCAGTCGAGTAGCAGGGCCGTACCTGGGCGGGCGTCCTGCTCGGCTTCCTCCCGGGCTGGATCAGGGTGATCATCACGGCCAGCCTCCCGGCGACTGCCGAGAAGCGGACCCAGCGTGCGCAGCGGGACATGGAGATCCAGCAGGAGGTGCAGCGGCGGTGCCTGAGCGGTGGCGGACGAGGGTGATTCGCCGCCCTCCACCTCGAACTGCATCTGATCGCGTTGATCCTCGCCGTCGCATTCTGCGCCAACCTCATCTGGGAGAAAGTGTGAACTGGATCTACATCATCGGGGCCATCGCTATCGTCAGCGGTGTCATCGGCTCGGCCCGCAGCGTGGCCCGTCAGCGCCGGCAGCAGGACGCCGCCATCAGCGTGCAGATGGCGATCCGGCAGCAGCAGTTCCAGCGTGAATTCCAGCAGCGGTCGGCTCAGCAAGCGGGTAGCTCACCGATGCTGAACGATCCGCGGTTCAGCGACGAAGATCATGAGCGTCCGCTGCGGGCGGGCCGGTCGGCGATGGGAAACTCGCTGGGCTCCGACTTCTGCCCGCTCTGCGGTCGGCACGACTGCCGACACCGTGGGCACGGTCGAGCATGACCCCCTGGACGGGCCGACCCGCCTGATCTACCTAAGGAGCGCCTCGGATAGGAACTGACCCCGCGAAGGCTTCGGCTGCGCCTGAGCTTCGTCTCACCCAGCCACGGCGACGACAAGCCCGCCATGGCGGTCGGCCGCTACTCCTGCTCCGCTGGCGGGATGAACCGCGACCACGTGTTGTATCCGTCTGAGGCCATTACCGCACGAAGGTCGGCCTCGACCTGATCGAGGTTGACTAGCCGCGCCAGAACCTGAGTGGGCACAGCGCTGCGGTCGCGGACGATCGCTAGGAACAGGTGCTCGGCACCGACGTAGGAGTGCCCCGATTCGGTCGCGATCTTGCTTGCCGCCGCGACGATGTCCCGGTGGCGAGGCGTGGGAGTCGGCTCGGTCATGGCACGCCCTCGACGTTCACCATCTGCTTGCCCGGTACACCCGTCAGTGTGGCATCCCTGCACCGCGGCCAGGGCCCTCTCCTTGAAACCACCCGCCGTTGGGCCTAGCGGGTTGCTGCCCGGTAGATGCGATAGGCCCACACGCCGTTCGCCACCGCGCCCGCGGCGGTCACCAGCGCCCAGCCCCAGTATCCGTAGGCCAGCAGAGTTCCGGTCAGGGCGAGCAGCCAGGCCGTGACCAGCACGCGGATGAGTATCACGGTGCGCGGATGCCTGCGGCCGAAGCCCGTTGGCGCGTTCATGATGATCTCCCTCGGTCACCTGAATAACGCCAGAGTCTCCGTGCCTATGCCGTAGCTCGCGCGCACTGAGACTGTCCACTCGCAGCTGATCAGGCGCGGGCCGACGTTTGGATCTGGGTGGCGCTGGCCACCAGCTTGTCGTCAACCGCGCTCGCGCTCAGCTTCCAGGTGGCTGGGTAGTCGGCAGCCCGAAGCTCTGCTATCAAGGCTTTCTGCTGCGGTGTCATGGTCCCGGTCTCCTTACCGCGATCTCCCTGCATTGCCCCCACGGAGCAGGTGAGCATGGACGCCACGGTCGCGAAGCGCATCGACAACGCGAACTCATCCATGTAATGGACGGTAACCATCGTTCCTGGAAGGTCCCTGAGAGATCGCTGGGTGGCTACGCAGTATGCGAGCTTCGGGTCCTGACACCCCGCAGAAGCGACCCGCGGCGAACATGCGCGGACTGACGTCAGCAACGGGCCACCCGGTCGGAGCGCCAGCAGCGCGAGCGCATGGGCACCTCGATCTCGGTGGCACCAGGGAATTGCTCGGTCAGCGCGGCGGCGGCTCGGGCGCGGCCGGCCGCCTTTACCTCGTCGCTTGCGCTGATCACGTAGCTGTAGGTCGTCAGCCGTTCGACCAGGTCAGGGATCGAGATGCGGCGCGTAAAGTGGAACGTCTGCGTCTCGATATTACGGAACAGGGTCGGGTCAGGCAGAGTGACCTGCCGACCCCTCGCCGTCGCCAGATCCGCCGCGTTCGGATCACCGGCCCGGTCGCGCGGTGACCAGTGCCGAATCACTCGCTCGTGCGCAGCCAGGCCGTTCGCTCCCGGCCGGTCCAGATGACGCCGAACCGGCCGCCGTCCCACAGCACCCTGGCGATCTCCGCGCCGGCCAGGTCCGTGTCCATCCAGTGCCACGCTGAGGACACCAGGACGGCGTCGACGCTGCCGTCCGGCAGCGGAATCGCCTCGCCACGACCCGCCAGTACCTCGACACCGGGGGAGGGCTCGCCAGCACGGCCCGCATCCGCTGGTCGGGCTCGATCGCGATCACGTGACCTGCGGCGGCGGCGACAGCGCGAGTCAGCAGCCCGGTGCCGGCCCCGAGATCGACGACGACGTCGCGGCGCGCAGGAAGCAGCCAGTCGACTGCCCCCAGGGCCCGGGCTCGGCCGGAGCCGGTCGTAGTCGGCCGCGATCGTCCCGAAGGACATCGAGCGCTCCGCGCGGCTGATCACTCTCGCCACGCTAACCCGCCCTTTGCAGGCGGACGGCTCATGGGGCACCACTCGATGGTCATGTCAGTGATCGTTGTACGCACTCTTCGTCCGTCCACGGGGGTGCTCGACTGCCAGCCTGCGAGCGGACGCTGCCGAAACTGGCGCAGACCGCCGACCGTCCGCTGGATCGCAACGTGGACGACCTCCCAGGCGGCCCGGCCGCGCTGTTCCCAGGGGTTTGGCGCTGGCGACTGGGACCGCCTGCGCGAGCGCTATGACCCCGGCGGCGGTAGCGGCTGACCGGCTGAGCGGCCAGGTCAGCGTCTACCATCCCTTCATGGACGTGGGCGCTGAGCTGCGCGGGGCCAGGGAACAGCTCGTCCGGTACGGTGCCCGGCTGGTGGCGGACGGGCTAGCGGTCGGTGCCGCCGGGAACCTGAGCGTCCGGCTGGGCGACCTCATCGCCATCACACCCTCGGGGATTGGCTACGACGAGCTGACGCCGTCGGACATCTGCGTCGTGACACCCGGCGGCGACGAGGTGGAGGCGGTGGAGACCCCTTCGACCGAATTGCCCATGCACCTCGCGATCTACGCGGCCACCGACGCGCGCGCCGTCGTCCATACCCACTCGGCTGAGGTGGTGGCGCTGTCGGCGACGTGCACCGAGTTGCCCGCGGTGCACTACGCCATCACGAGCCTGGGCGGCCCGGTGCGCGTCGCGACCTACGTCCGGTTCGGATCAGCAGGGCTGGCCGAGGGGGCCGTAGCCGCGCTCGCCGCGCGGCAGGCTGCGATCCTGCAGAACCACGGCGCGATCTGTTACGGTGCGACGCTGCCGGCCGCGTACGACCGGGCCCTGCTGCTGGAGTGGCTGGCCCGCGTGTATCGCCTCGCTCGCGGCTACGGAGAGCCGCGCATCCTCTCCCAGGCGGAACTCGACGAGGTGTCTGCCGAGGCGCAGCGGCGCCGGTACGGGGAGAGAAGGAACCAGCGGCCGGCGTCTCGTCGTTAGCTTTCTGCGTCGGCGATCAGCGCGTCGGTCAGCGGATCGATGGCGGCCAGCTTGGCCTCAAGGTCGTCGCTCAGCGCGTAGCGTGCGGCGAGGGCGGCGGGCCCGTAGTACGACACACTCGCGTGCCCGTCATCTTCCCAGACGAGCACCTTGAGCGGGAGATCCAGCGCCGACAACGGCGCGGCCGCCATCACCGGCGTGCCCACGGCCGGGTTGCCGAACAGGACAAGCACCGTCTCTCGCAGCTGCATTCCGACCTGGCGCGCCTCGGCGCTCTGGTCGATCACGGCGAAGACCTTCAGACCCTTCTCGGATAGCAGGTCAGTGAGCCGTGACACTGTGTCGCTAACCGACCACGGGCTGACCTTAGTCGTGACCTCCGACTCGGTATGAGCGGCCATCGTTGCCCCCGCTACGCCGTGCTGCCCTCTGACCACAAGGAAGTTAGCACCCGTCAGCCGAGCACCGAGATAGGCACCGGCAATGACTGTCACCAGGGCTGCTCCGTAGTCTGTGATCTCGCGCGGCACCTGTTGCCGCGCGTGCTAACTGAATTGTTCTGGTAATCCCGAAAATGCCTGGGTATTCCCCGATGCCAGGCTGCGCACCGCGACGTAGCGAATTGCATCGGCATGGGCGTCCTGGGCCTTGCCTGCAGAGAAAGGCGTCCTCTCATAGATCCGGAAAATGTCCGTGCAGGACACCATGACGCGGCGCTGGACCGCGCTAACCAGCCGACGGCGCGAAGAGGCAGGTCACGAGTGCCGCCGAACATCTTTTCCATCGCCTTCGGGCTGACCGGGCTCGCCGAGGCCTGGAAAGCGGCCAGCCGGGTGGTGGCGATCGGCGTGGTCGTTCCCAACGTGATCTTTGTGCTGGCGGCCGGAGCCTGGCTGGTACTGGCCGCCTGGTATGCCAGCCAGGGCGGGCGTCAGCTGGTGAGCGACCTGCGCGATCCGGTCCAGGGGCCGTTCGTCTCGATTGCGGTCATCGTCCCGATGCTGCTGGCGGGGGCGCTGGCTAGCTACGCGTTCACCGCCGGCCGGGCCCTTGTGGTGATCTTCCTGGCGCTGACGATCGCGCTCGGCGCGTTCCTGACCGGCCAGTGGATCGTTGGCGAGATGAACCCTGACTCAGCGCACCCGGGCTATTTCGTGCCCACCGTCGCCGGCGGATTTCTCGGCGCCACCGCCGCCGCGGGAGTCCGGCTGCACGCCCTGGCCTGGGCATCCTTCGGCGTTGGCGTGCTCTGCTGGGCGCTCCTCGGTGCCACGATTCTGAGCCGCCTGATGTTCCGGAGCGCTCTGCCGGCCCCGCTGGTGCCCACCCTGGCTATCGAGGCTGCCCCGCCTGCGGTTGCGGGCGTTGCGTATTTCGCGGTCACAGCTGGCGCGACATCCTTCGTCGCCTACGCGCTCGGCGGATACGCGGTATTCATGGCGCTCGTTCAGCTCCGTTTCATCCCGCTGTACGGTCGGCTTCGGTTCTCGCCGGGCCTGTGGGCATTTACCTTCAGTTACGCTGTCGTCGCGACGGATGCGCTGCTCTGGATCGCTGTGACCCGGCCGCCAGCGCGCGCCGCCTACACCATACTCATCCTTGTCCTGATCACAGCCCTGGTCGCCGCCATAGCTGCCCGCACGATCATCGCCATAGGGCGCGGCCAGCTCCTCTCACCGCACCCGTGATGGTCGTGCCGAGGCGCCGACGTGCGGCCGCACCCATCGTCAGCGGTCAGCTCATTCGCTGCAGCAGGTGCTCGCCCACGCGGATCGCGTTCGCCATGACCGTCAGCGCGGGATTCACCGCGCCGATGCTCGGCATGAAGCTCGAGTCGACGACGTAGAGGTTGTCCAGGTCGTGGGCCTTGCAGTGCACGTCGAGCACCGACGCCGCGGGATCGGTGCCGAACTTACAGGTGCCGGCCTGATGCGCGACTCCGGCGATCGGGATGCTCATGTGCATGTAGAAGTTCTTGTCCAGGACGTGGTGGGCGGCGATGCCGATGTGGTTCATGATCGTTTGCAGCTCGCCGTACAGGCCATCGGCTTCCTCGGAGTTGGTGGCACGGTAGGCCAGGAGCACGCGACCGCCTGCGTCCACCGTCACCCGGTTGTCGGGCTTAGGGACGTCCTCGGTGGTCAGCCAGAAGTCCACCGCGTGCCTGGCGATCTCGTCCAGGCTGACCCGCGGCGCGAGCATGGTCAGCTTAGGCTCCTCGCCCTTCATCGCTGCTGCGTTTGACTTGCCGACCATCTGGATGTTGCCGAGTGGCCACGGCCTGCCGTCGCCGGCGAAGTAGAAGTCATTGAGCCCGACCGTCTTCTGGAAAACCGTGTCGTTGGGCTCCTTGTCCAGTGCCACGACAGCTTTGCTGTTATGAAACATGTAGTTGCGGCCGACCAGGCCTGAGCTGTTGGCGATGCCGCCTGGCTGCTGCTCGGAGACCGACCTGAGCAGGATCCTGGCACTGTTGGCGGCGCCCGCCGACACCACGACTACGTCGCCGGTATATGTCTCGGTCTGCCCGCCGCGGGCTACGACAACCCCGGTGACCGATCCGCCCGACGGGCCGGTTTCCAGTCGCTGGACCTCTGCGTTCACGAGCAGCGTCACGTTGTCGAGGCCGAGAACCGGGCGGACAGCCATCGTCTCGGCGTCCGACTTCGCGTGTACCAGACACGGGTATCCGTCACAGGTGTTGCACCGGATGCACGTGCTCGCCGGGCGGTGCGCCTCGTCCAGCAGAATCCCGCAGGGCGCGTGGAACGGCCGATATCCGGCCGCGGTCAGCGAGTCGGAGATCTGCTGGATGCGCGGCTCGTGGCTGACCGGGGGCCACGGGTACTGCCGGGACCAGTGGCCCTCGGTGGGATCCTCGCCGTGCACGCCGTGCACCTGATACAGCCACTCGGCCTTGGTGTACCACGGCTCGAACTCGTCGTAGCTGACCGGCCAGGCCGGCGACAGGCCGCCCGCGTGCTGGATCTCGCCGAAGTCGGCCGGCCGCAGTCGGTACAGCGCCGCGCCGTACATCTTGGTGGCGCCGCCGACGAAGTAGTGCACCTGCGGCTGAAACGGCGAGCCGTCGCTGTCATACCAGGTGTCTGCGGATATGTACCGGCCGTCGACGAAGACCTGCTCGGGATCCCAGTTCGCCAGCTCCCTGGGCAAGAAGTCTCCGCGTTCCAGCAGCAGCAGGCGCTTGCCGCCGTGAGCCAGCACGCTGGCTATGGTGCCGCCGCCTGCTCCGGTCCCGACGATGACGACGTCGTAGTGCTCGGGCATGCCTCGATGATGTCAGGCTGCCGGCTGATCCGCGGCCGCAGCCGGGAGCGGACGCGGCGGGCCGGGCCGGGGATGCACGGTGGCCGGCGAGGGGCGGTGGTGCGCGACCATCAGGGACAGCAAGCCCATGCCCGCGGCCACCGCCGCGCTCGCCGCGAAAATCTGCGGCAGCCGGACTCCGGCGCTGGCCAACGGACCGACGCCAAACGCGGCGATACCGTAGCCGACCTCATAGGTGGCGATGACGCCGCCGGCCACCGCGGTCTGGCTATCGGTGAGCTTTTCCTGCCCGAAGCTGATCGTCAGCGGCAGCAAGGCCGAGCAGCCCAGCCCGGCCAGGCAGAACGCGGCGATCGCGGCTCCCGGGGCGTTGTGCGGCAGGACCGCGATCAGCACAAACGCGCCAGCCAGCACGAACGGCAGGATGTGGTACGCGGCCCGGCTCGGCAGCCAGCGCCGTATCCCCGCCACCAGCACCCGGCCTGCGGTCACCAGGGCCCAGAACCCGGTCAGGGCCAGCGATGCAGTAGAGGCGCGGACACCGAGTGACGTGACGTCCAGCTGCGACCAGTTGCCGTTCATGGTCTCGCAGAAGCCGTACAGCAGCGCGAAGGCCGCGAACACTCCGAGCCCTCGCGGCAGGCGCAGCGCCCCGGCCGCCGGTGCCCGGCCGGGCCGGCGTGCGCCTCCGTCCGGCCGACTCACGACTGAGGGTCGCTGACTGGCAGGATCGAGCGGCAGGCGCAGGCTCACGGCGATCAGTCCCACGAGCAGGCAGGCCGCAACGATCGGCAGGCCGACCCAGAATCCGACGCCAACAAACACCGCGACGAACCCCGGTGCCAGCGCCGTGCCGAGCCCGAGCAGCGCATTCAGAAC
>JASHSZ010000374.1 GCA_030040815.1 Streptosporangiaceae bacterium | reverse complement strand
TCAACGAGTGGGGCTTCATCGAACCGCCCGAGTACTTCAGTTCCACCGCCGCCGCAGTCCGCGCCGCGTTCCGCCGGTAGGTCACCGGCCGGGCGGAGCGCGCTGCGGATCTTGTTCGTGTTCGACCCGCGTCACTGGCCTGCTGGTCGGCCCGGTAGCGGTGGCTGCCTCGACGTTGGCTGCCGCTGTGCTGTTTAAATCCGCTGCGGCGGCGGGTGCAGCACGTGGTGGACAGGCGGTTCAATCGCGCCCGATGTGACGCGGACCAAGTCATCACCGCGTTCGCGGCTCGGCTGAAAGACGCCCTCGCCGCTTACCGCGAAATCACTCGGCCGTGCTTCCCACCGCTAGTTGCATCGATCGTCGAACGCCGTGATGGCCTCGCGGAGTGAGTATCCAAATTCCGCGCGTGAGGCGACGAGAGCGCGAGTGATCCTCTGATGGGCGATGTGCTCATGGACGACTGCCCAGCGGTCGGCATGGGGTCATCATCAGATGGCGTGCCATGCCGGTTCTCTCCGTCTCCCTCGCGGTGGCGAATCCTTGCGACTGGTCGCCGGGTCCAGGCTGGCAAAACCATCGCGGAGTTGCAGGCCATGCTCGATGCCTTGCTGGTGCAGTCCCTTGAGGTAACCCGTGATCGTGGCGTCTGCCGTCTCCTGCTCGGACACGGGTACTGACGACCGACCAGGCCGCTGACGCTGTCCTGATGGAGCGCGTCACACTTTGGTCGTGCCCTCGTTTCCCTAGTTGTGAGCGAGAACTTCGAGGAGGGAGCTGTCGCAGAGGAGGGAGCTGTCGCGGTCGACCGATGCTGCGTGCAGGCAGGCGACCTCGACGAGTCCGCCCGGCGTGAGCTCGAACTGCTCCGCGCTGCCCGTGATGGCGATGAGCACGCGCTTGGCGAGTTGTGCCAGCTCTGCTGGCGACCCATATACCGCTCTCTGGCGCGCTACACATCTGATCCGGCAGAAGTCGAGGACATGACGCAGGAGGTGTTCCTGCGTGCACTGCGATCTTTCCCCCGCTTCGAGGACCGGGGGCTGCCGTTCACCGTGTACCTGTTGCGGATAGCCGCCAACCTGGCGCGCGATCGCTGGCGATCGCTGCCAGCCCGTCCCGTGGTCACTGCTGACGTGCCCGAGGGGTCGGCGCCAGCTGAGGCTGCGGAGGAGGTTGCTGTCGGAAACGAGCGCCGGCGCGCCCTCATCGGTGCTCTCGACCGGCTGAGTCCCGACCACCGGGCGGTGCTCCGGATGCGGATCCTCGAAGGCCGCTCGACCCGCGAGGTCGCTGCGCTCACGCATCGCAACGAACCCGCCGTTCGCCAGCTGCAGGTACGGGCGCTGGCGGCGCTGCGTCTGGAATTGTCAAGGGAGACGAGGGATGAACGAGATTGATCTTGAGCACGCAGATCTGGTCGAAGAACTGGCCGCGCTAACCCCGAGCGAATGGCCACCGGACGAGGCCGGCGACCGGATCGCCCGTTCCGTCCTCGAGTGCTGGAGCTCGCAGCACGGCAAGGTCGGTCGGCAGCCCACGAGTACTCGGCTCGCGCCGCGCCGCCGCCGGGCGATGCGGACCCGTCGGCTCCGGCTCGGCGCCCTGGTCGGCTTCGGCGCCGCGCTGCTGGTGCTCACCCTGGTCTTGGTGACGGTCGTCGTGTCGCAGCGCTCGTCAAACAAAGCACCCACCACGGCCGGGCCGCGAACCGCCCTCGCTGGCCGCGGGTCGCGCCCATCGACGAGGTGGCGGCTGGTCAGCGACACGAGCAGCCCCTGGCGCACCATCGGGGCGAGCAGGCCACCGGGGATTCAACTGAGCTGCCCGTCAGACAACACCTGCTACACACTCGGCCAGGTCGCGGCCGGACCACTGTTCGTCATGCAGCTGGCGGTCACCAACGACGGAGGCGACAGCTGGAGCAGCATCACCCTTCCGACCGAGATCGGGGTGGTGGCCAGCTTCTCGTGCGCCAGCGCCGGCACCTGTGCGGTGCTGGGCCTTGATCTCGCCGGCAACGCTGTCTTCCTGGAGACCACCGACGGGGGCCAGACATGGTCCACGCAGCCCGGACCCCCCGAGCTCAATGCGAAGACGGAGGTCATGACGATGGACTGCTTGTCGGCGACAACCTGCCTGGCGGTGGTAACCGGCTATAAAGGCAGCGGGTACGCCGTTGCGCTGACTACGTCCGACGGTGGGGCGAGCTGGTCGGACGCCGCGCTCCCGGCGTCGTTCGTTCCCATGTTCGGAGCACAGTGCCTGTCCGGCGGGAGATGCGTCATGACCGGGTTCGACAGCGTGACACCGGACGGCAGCGCGATACCAGTCGATAGCGGGGCCGCCGTCTACAGCACCGATGGCGGCGCGACGTGGTCGTCGGCGACCGTGCCGACCGGGACCGGCATCCTGGGGGGGTTGTCGTGTGCCGACGCGACTGACTGCCTCACGTTCTCCGACGGGACAACGGCGCAGAGCACGGTCCTGCGTTCCACCGATGGCGGCGCCACCTGGACCGACGTTGCGGGGACCGGGCTGTCGGACGCGCGGGTGGGCGACATCTCGTGCCCGGCCAGCACCGAATGCTGGGCTTCCGGGCGACTTGGTGTACCGGGTCAGGGAAGCACCGTCCCGGGCAGCGGGCTGCGGGGGCTGCTGGCTGTGTCGGCGGATCAGGGACAGACGTGGCAGCCCGCGCAGCTCCCCGCTGGCGTTTGGG
>JASHSZ010000373.1 GCA_030040815.1 Streptosporangiaceae bacterium | reverse complement strand
GGTGATGTCATGAAGGAGTCAGCGCAGATCGCGCTGTCCTACCTGCGCTCGCACGGCGCCGAACTGGAACTGCCGGTCGGCGACCTCAAGGACCGTGGCGTGCACGTGCACGTGCCGGCCGGCGCGGTGCCCAAGGACGGCCCCAGCGCGGGCGTCACGATGACCACCGCGCTGGCGTCGCTGCTGTCGGGCCGTCTGGTCCGCTCCGACGTGGCCATGACCGGCGAGGTCTCGCTAACGGGCCGGGTGCTGCCGATCGGCGGGGTCAAGCAGAAGCTGCTGGCCGCGCACCGGGTGGGAATCACCACGGTGCTGATCCCGAAGCGCAACGAGCCGGACCTGGAGGACGTGCCGGACAACATCCGCGATGCGCTGTCGATCCACCCGGTCAGTGACGTGCGCGAGGTGCTCGAGCTCGCGCTGGAGCCGGCGAGCACGCACTCGGTGGTCGCCGCCTAACTTCACAGCAAAGGGAAACGGGGTGCGCCCGGCCGAGGGCCGGGCGCACCCCGTCTGCTGCCGGGTGTCGCCCGCCTCCTCGGCCACTCGTGCGCCCGTGACCTGCGAGAACATAGCCAGATCACCGACCAAGCAGGTCGCAATGGGCGACTATGCAGTCACCAGGGCTCGCGCGGCGCGCGGGCCGGTCTCCGACACCACGTGACCTGCGGGCCGAACCGCGGCCGAACCGGCGTCCACGCCATGGGGGCCAGTTCGGCTATTTCCGAGCCCGGCGGCGCAGCGAGAACGGCATCGCCGCGGACTCGAGCTGAACCTTCAGGCTCATCTTGCTCTCGCCCTCGCGCCGGTCGGTGAAGTGGATCGGCAGCTCGACAATCTTCAGGCCGTGCTGCACGCTGCGGTAGTTCATCTCTACCTGGAAGCTGTAGCCGTTGCTGCGGACGCTCGCCACGTCGATGGCGGTGAGCGCGCCAGCGCGCCAAATCTTGAAACCGGCCGTGACGTCGCGCACACCGAGCCGCAGCAGGACGCGCACGTAGAGGTTCGCGAATTCCGACAGCGCCTTCCGATGCCAGGCCCACTCGCTGGCCAGACTGGCGCCGCACACGTACCGCGACCCGATGACGACGTCGGCCTGCGTCGACAACAGCGTGCCCAGCATCTGCGGGAGATACTGCGGCGAGTGGGACAGGTCGCTGTCCATCTGCACGACGTACTCCGCGCCCGCCGCGATGGCCCGGCTCATGCCGTCGACGTACGCCCGGCCGAGGCCCTGCTTGCCCGGCCGGTGCACCACCGTCATCCGATCGGCGCCATACTTCTCGGCGAGCTCGTCGGCGACCGCCCCGGTGCCGTCGGGCGAGTTGTCGTCGGCAACCAAGATGCGCATGCCCGTGAGGGGAAGGCTCATCAGCTCCGCGACGATGACCGGGAGGTTGGCTGCCTCGTTGAAGGTGGGCAGCACGACCGTCACCGCAGCCGAGCGCCACGGCTCCGGCAGCTCGACCGTCTCGCCAGTCACCGCCTGGTCCCGAAGTGCCATTCCACATCCCTGTCCACGTCCGCGGCCGCCCCCGGCCGTCCGAGTAGTGCTGTTCCCCGACCGGGACGCTCCAGACCAGACAGCCTCCCGGCAGGCGAGGTTCTACCTAGACAATCGATGCGATCCTACCGATGACGGACGGAGCGGCGTCCCCGCTGGGGCCCGACTCCCGGCCCTGTGCTCCGCGGCATCGACTCGGACTAGCAACGTCCGGCCAGCCCCTAAGGTTCCGCGACACCGTGGCCGCTGATCCGTACCGACTTGAGCGAGCGCGGCTTCTCCGCGATCATGAGCCCATGTCGGCTCCTGCTCAGCCCGGTCAGCCCGCGCAGACTCCACCGGCCGGACCACTCGCCGCGGTCCAGCACATCGTGCAGGTAATGCTCGAGAACCGCTCGTTCGACCACATGCTCGGGTTCCTGTATCCGAATAAGGCGGGGCCGGGGGGCGAGCCCTTCGAAGGGCTGTCGGGCACTGAATCAAACAACGACGCCACCGGGCAGCCGGTCACGGTGTTCCCGATCGACACCTCCAGCCCCGGCGCCTACTTCATGCCGGGCGCCGACCCCGGTGAGGGCTACGCCAACACCAACGTCCAGCTATTCGGTACTGGCAGCCCGCCTGACCCGCCCGTGGCGACGATGACCGGGTTCCTGACCAATTTCGAGGCGGCCATCCCCTACGACCAGCGATCGGGCCAGAGCGTCGAGACAGGCACGACCGCCAGCAGCATCATGGGCGTGTTCCCGCCGTCGGCGCTGCCTGTCCTGTCCGGGCTCGCACGCGGCTTCGCTGTCTGCGATCACTGGTACAGCTCCGTGCCCACCGAGACGTTCCCGAATCGCGCCTTCGCGTGCGCCGCCACGAGCCAGGGGCACATGAACGACGCCACATCCTCGTTCACCGTCCAGAGCATCTTCGGCCTGATGACCGCGCACGGCGTGAGCTGGAAGATCTACGGCTACGACGCCGAGCCGCTGACCCGGAGCAACTTCCCGGACACCATGGACGCGCCGGAGGCCAACTTCGGCAAGTTTCCCGACTTTCAGGCCGACGCTGCGGCCGGGCAGCTGCCGGCTTACGCGTTCCTCGAGCCCAGCTGGGGCTCAACCGGCAACAGCCAGCATCCCAACTACGACGTGGCGCTGGGCGAGGCGTTCATCCTGCAGGTGTACCAGGCGGTGCGCAACGGCCAGGGATGGCCCGGCACGCTGCTCATCATCACCTACGACGAGCACGGCGGCTGCTACGACCACGTCCCGCCGCCGACCGGCGCGACGCCGCCCGACAGCACGATCGGTGAATTCGGATTTGACTTCACGCGATTCGGCGTCCGGGTCCCGGCCGTGCTGGTGTCACCGCTCATCAAGGCCGGCACGATCTACCGCGTTCCGGACGGCAGCACTCCTATCGATCACACCTCCGTGCTCAAGACGATCGAGCAGCGCTGGGGCCTGCCCGCCCTAACGGCCCGGGACGCCGCCGCACCCGACCTCGGCGGCGTGCTCACGCTGACGACTCCGCGCACGGATGACCCGATGGCGGGCGTGACAGCGCCCACCTCGAGCGGGCCGAACCCGGCGGCAGGCGAGGTGTCGCACCTGGTGAGCCTGCAGGCCCAGCAGGTCTCTGAATTGCAGGTGCCGGTGAGCCATCTGCAGGACGCGCCGCTGCTCGCAAATCAGCACACGCCGGCGGACTACGAGAACTACATCGCGGCCAGGACCGATACCTGGAAGGCGGCGCGTGCCGAGGGCGATGCGCCCAGCCGCGCCGCGCCGGCCGGCGAGTCTTAGCCGCAACCCGAAGGCCGCCCATCATCCAGCCGCGCTGCCCTACAGTGACCACCATGGCGGCCCGCTCCCTGACCGAACTTGTGGCCCCAGACTGGGCCGAGGCACTGCTGCCGGTCGAGCCGAAGATCACCGA
>JASHSZ010000372.1 GCA_030040815.1 Streptosporangiaceae bacterium | reverse complement strand
ACCACCAGCGTGCCAAGGCGCGGACCCGGCGGGATCTGGATCTCCTCGAAGTCCAGCTTCCGGTTCTTCTCGGCCTCGGCTGCCATCTCCTCGTAACGCTGCAGCCGGGCGCGGCTCTTGGCCTGCCGGGCACGAGGGCTGGACCGGACCCACTCGAGCTCGTCCTCCAGCCGCTTGCGCCGCTTGGCGTCCTTGGCACCCTCCACCTTCAGCCGGGCCGCCTTGGTTTCCAGGTAAGTGGAGTAGTTACCCTCATACGGGTAGGCGTGCCCGCGATCCAGCTCCAGGATCCAGCCGGCCACATTGTCAAGGAAATACCGGTCGTGGGTAACCGCCACCACGGTGCCCGGATACTTCTCCAGGTGCTGTTCGAGCCACTGAACGCTCTCGACGTCGAGGTGGTTGGTCGGCTCGTCCAGGAGGAACAGGTCGGGCTGGGACAGCAGCAGCCGGCAGAGCGCGACCCGGCGGCGTTCGCCACCCGACAGCACGCTGACATCGGCGTCCGGCGGCGGACAGCGCAGCGCGTCCATGGCCTGCTCGAGCTGGCTGTCCAGGTCCCAGGCATTCTTGTGGTCCAGCTGCTCCTGCAGCGTGCCCATCTCGGCCAGCAGCTCGTCGGAGTAGTCGGTCGCCATCTGCTCGGCGATCCAGTTGTAGCGGTCCAGCAGCGCCTTGGTCTCCGCGACGCCCTCCTCGACGTTGCCGAGCACCGTCTTCGACTCATCCAGGCCCGGCTCCTGATCCAGGATGCCGACCGAGAAACCGGGCATGAGCCGGGCGTCTCCGTTCGAGGGCTGCTCCACGCCGGCCATCATCCGCAGCAAGGTCGACTTACCAGTGCCGTTAGGGCCGAGGACGCCGATCTTGGCCCCCGGCAGGAACGCCAGCGTGACCTCGTCGAGAATGACCTTGTCGCCGTGCGCCTTGCGGACACGGCGCATCTGGTAGATGAACTCCGGCATGCCAATAAGCGTAGGGGCTGGCAGCAAGGGCTTCGAACGAGACGGCTGGGCGTTGCCAACGCGCCCCGGCCGGGTGGTGAGTCGCCGCCACCCTGGTCCGCTGCAGTGTCGCCGGCTGGCTGCCCGGCCATGGCCCGAAGCGGTCGGGCCATGGCCGCGGACGCCGATGGCCTGGTCAGGCACGCGCACCGACCAGCTCGGCTTCTGGGTCGGTCAGGTCGGGCTCGTCATCCGGGTCCGCCGGGTCTGGCACGTCGTCGGCGTCGTCAGGGTCCGGTGGAGCCTGCCCGGGCCGTCCGGGCATGAGCTCATCCGGCTCGCCGACAGCACTATCCACGTCGGGCGGCTGAGCTGGGCCGCTCCGATTTGGTCCGTCGGAGCGCTGGTCGCTTGCCAGCCCGGCCGCTACGTCACCAGGCAGCGGCATGCGCTCAGCGGCGGTCGACCACTCGTACTCCTCGGCTGTCTGCTCCGCGCGCTGCGGCGTCTTGCTGTAGTGGGATAGGCCGCGTGCCATGTCGTGGCCGAGGCTGTCCGCCACGACATCGACGCTGTAGCGCTTCATGCCTGCCTGATCGGAGTGCTCCCGGACCTGGACGGTGCCCCTGAGCGTGATCGGGTCGCCGCGTCGCAAACACCTCGCGGCGTTCTCGGCGATCTTCCGGTAGCAGATGACGCTCACGAACGACGTCTGCTGATCTGCCCACTCACCGGTCGCCTTGTTGATGGCACGCGGTGTCCAAGCGACCCGCATGGACAGCGAGGGCGCCCCGCCCCTGGTCCTGCCAACCCTCGGCTGTGTAGCGACGTAACCGTTCACAGCAAAATATGCGTCGTTGGCCATCCCGAGCCTCCTCAGATCGGCTGCGACGGGATCCTTGGCCAGCCCGCCGCGCTGCCAGCGAACCCGACGTCGCCGGCGATCAGGTTCAGGATCAGCTCCTCGCTGAGGGACCGCACCCTCGGCGCAGCCGCCTGTGCACGGCGCAGCCCGTGCCGCCCCAGCCTGTGGACAGCCGAGCGTGCCCCGAGCCGCGCAGCCCCGAGGATTCACCACGCGAGTGCGGCGCGGCAAGCGTCGCCGGCGCCGCAAGGCGAGGCCGTTACGCCGAGGGAAGGCTGCCGGATGGCTGCCCAGCCGGCGGCCGACCGCCGGCTGCGATCCGCAACTCCCGGCGGAACACACCGAGTTCCGCAAGCTCGAAGTCGGCCGGAGCCACGACAAGATTCCGCGCGACGGAGGTGAGCCGCTGATGAATGTCGTCGAGCAGGTCCGCGGTCTCCCGCTCCGCCGCCTCGCCGACGGCCCGGATGCAGGTCCGCGCCGTGAGCCAGCCACCGAGCAGTCCGATCACGATCATGCCGGCTGCAATGGGCAGCAGCCACGCATCGGAGAACAGCTTCGGAGTCCCAGCGGCGGCCCCGCCGGGGCCGCCGACCCCGCCGATCCCGAGCACCAGCAGAGCAACGAGCCAGGTGAATCCCAGAAGCACGCACCCGAGCAGGAGTCCATGCAGCATGCCGATCGCGCGCCACCACGGCTCGACGGCGGGTCCGTCGGGCAGCGCCGCGCCGATCTGGGCACTCACAGCGTCCGGGATGTCCCCGGCTCTAGACCGCAGCGCGGCCCGCACGGTACGCGACCACGGCCTCGGCAGTGCCGGCACCCGGTTGTCCGCTACCCAGGTCAGGGTGTTGTCGATTTCGGCCTGCTGGACACCCGACGGCCCAGCCGTGATGTCCTTGAGCTGGTCCCAGAGCATGCCGAGCCTGACCTTGCGGGCCGGGTCCGGGCTCGTCAGGCGCGTCAGCGCCCAGCTGACCGGCCAGCCGATGTAGTCCGCCGCCCGCAGTTCCCTAGCGGTGCGCAGCGATTCGCCGATGGCCTGCGCGCCCGCCGCCTCGATCAGCGCGGTGCCGACTTCTCCCTCAGTGCCGCCGGGCAGCATCTCGTCGAAACGCCGGCCGTCTCCGGCCACCGGACCAGCAGCCCCCCCGGCGTGACCGGTCCCGTAGGGCTCGGCCCCGGAGGGCTCAGCACCGTAGGGCTCGAACCGCGCGACGACCTTGTCGACGTCGGCGGCGATGCGCGTAGACGCAGCCCGGCGAGCAGATACCGTCTCGATCAGCAGCTTGCGCAGTTCCTCGATGCCTTCTCCGGTCTTGGCCGAGGTGACCAGGATGGGCACCTCCCCGAGACCCTCGTCGTCGAGCAGCCGGCGCAGGTCGGTGACGCAATCCTCGATCTGGCCGACGGTCAGCAGGTCGCACTGGTTGAGCACGACGGCCACGACCTCGGAGTGTCCGGCGAGCGGCATCAGGAAGCGCCGGTGCACGGCGGCGTCGGCGTACTTCTGCGGGTCGAGCACCCAGATCATCAGGTCGGACAGTCCCGCCAGGGTTTCCACGAGATCCGTGGCGTGCCCCAGGACGGAGTCGTGGTCAGGCAGGTCGAGCAGTACGAGCCCGGCCATGGACTGCTCGCCGCTGCCGAGGGCGCTCGCCCTGGCATACCGGTACCTGCGGGGGACGCCCAGCCACTCCAGCAGCGGACCGGAGCCAGCAACCCCCCACACGCACGCGTGCGCTTCCCTGGTCACCGGCCTGGTGACTCCGACCGCCGAGAAGTCAGCTCCGGAGAGCTGGTTGAACAGCGAGGACTTGCCACTGCCCGTTCCGCCGGCGAGCGACACCACGGTATGGCTAGAAGACAGCCGCAGTCGCTCGCCCGCCCTGGTGAGCACGTCCGTTGCCGCCGTCAGCAGCTCCTCGCTGAAGCCGTCCGGCCCGGTGCGGGCGACACCGATACGGGTGATGCGATCGAGTGCCGCCAGCCGGGCAGACAGGTCTGCGCGGTCGGCGTCGTCCGCAACCAGCGGCATCAGCGTGGCGCTCATCGCGCTCCTTCAAGCGCATAGCCGGCTTGCAGCAGTTCTGTCGCCGCGGTCTCGTCCGGCACGCCAGCAGAGTCTAGAACCTCGAAGAACCGCCTCGCCTCGACCCGGAACAGCACCGTGACCCGCTCGCGCAGGTCCTGCCGCACTCGGCTGCCCATATCCCGCAGCAGCCCGGCACCGAACAATGACGTCAGCAGCCGCTGCGGCACTGCGCTCGGATCCTCGGTCACGGCAGCGTCAGGACCAGCGCCGGCCTCCGCCTGCAGCTCGGCGCTCGCCGCCGCGGAAGCAGGCGCGGGCGCAGCAGCGAACACGCCGACGGTCAGTGCAAGCGCGAGCGACTCGTCGTCGAACGACACCACCCTGGCGATCGAGCGCTTGGTCACGTTCTCGGCCCGGACCATGTCCAGCACGTGCGCCTGCCAGCTGCTGATCGCGGTCGCCGCGGCGGCGGCCAGCGCTGCGGTTGGCCGCGACAGCGTGGCTGAGTTCCGGCGGTCACCACCCGCGCCCTGGACAGCCAGGCCCAGGTCGGCGAGCGCAGAGGCCACGAAGTCATCCTCGCGTCCGGCTGCGCCAGCCGGCCTGCTAGCCGCCGCGTCGAGCTCGCCGAGCAGACTCGCCCCGGCGGGCTGGTACTGCCAGCTGGCCACGATGGACTCAGCCGCGCGGCCCGCTACGGCTGTCACCAGGGATTCCAAGCTGACCTGCAGGGCATCCCTGACCGCGCTCGCCCTGGCGGGCATCTGCGGCTTCCGCTGCTTGCCGCTGCGGCCGCGCCGAACCTGCAGGGCTCTGAGCAAGTCGCCAGTGCCAGCGAAGTCCTGCCAGCGGGCCAGCACCTCGCCCTGGAGCAGAGCACCACCGGTGGTGGCCTGCTCGATCTCCGTCAGGCCGGCGCGGTAGGCAGTCTCGACCGTCTCGCTCAGCACCCGCCGCAGCGCGAGCTGCTCGGTTACCTGGTCCGCGAGCGCGGGCACCCGGCTGCGGAAGGTGTCCAGCACGCCCGACATGGTCTGGGTCAGCACGGCGACGCGCCTGTCCTCGCGCCTCGCGGTGTCGACCAGCCAGGAGCGGACCGGCGCTGCGGCCTCCGTCGGCAGCATCGCGTCCCTGACCGTCGTCTCCGGCACGATGAACCGACGCACGTCGCCCAGGCCGTTTGCCTCCAGCATGGCGTCGAAGTGCG
>JASHSZ010000371.1 GCA_030040815.1 Streptosporangiaceae bacterium | reverse complement strand
GGCGGGTGTTCTTCCAGGTGGCCGGGTGGGTGCTGGTGGCCTACGTGGTGATCGGCGGGATGCTGGAGTTCATCTTCGTCTTCGATGACACCCGCGGCGCGCTGCTGGTGGTGCTCACTCTCTCACTGCTGGTGTTCGCACTGGACATCCCGATCCTGCTGGGCTTCTCGGTAGCCCGCTATCAGGACCCGGCTCAGCCGGCAATCGAGGGTGGCTGAATTCCCGGGCCCTTTCGTCCGTGGCAGGTGACAGCTCGGGTCCCACCACCTCGACGTGGCAGGGCCCGAGCCGTCTGCGCCTGCGCGGTCAGGTGCCGTTGCGCAGCTTGGCCGCTACTTCTTCGAGGGCCGATCGATCAGGACCGGGGCGAGCATCCGGACCGGAGCTGACAGGACACCCATCATGTGGGCGCGGTCGGCTTCGCCGAGCGGCTCGACCATCAGCCCGAAGGCGATGCTCCTGTAGTTCCGGGGAATCTGCGCGACCGAGTGGTGACCGAGCGCGTCCCACTCCTGCTGCGTGACCGTCACGCAGCGAGCGGGACGATCCTCTGCTCCTCGTCGTCGAGATGGTGCTGAGCCACCGCGTTGAACTCATCGAGATACAGAAGCTCGTGCTCGCCCTCATGATGGATGTGCAGCAACGCGAGGGCCGTTGCTGGTGGTTTTGGACCGCCGCCACACGGCAGCGGCGCACCAAGCGGTCCGTGGCTGCATGCTAGGGACGCAGCAGGCAGCAGATCATCGGTGAAACTGCCTTTTTTAGCCGTCGGCCCGGTTATGAGCCGGCCGGAATTCGCCAACACCCCGACCACCTGGGCCCGTCCGTCGGCGCCCCTTCCAGCTTGCCGGCCGCCTTGTGCACATAGCCGCAGGCGCTGGCGCCGATCCGCCGGCGCACAATGTCCTGATGACGTTGGTCGTGATCGCGGTGTCGATCGTCGCCGTGGCCGTCATAGTGATCGAGGCCAGGGCATGATCCGGGTACTAACGTGGGCGCTCGTCATCTTCTTCGTCTGGTACATGCTCACCAGCCCCGACGGCGCGGCCGCGTGGGTGCACGGCTTCCTCGGCTGGATCGCACATGCCGGGTCTTCGGTGTCGTCGTTCGTCGACAGCCTCTTAGGTGAACTCCGGGTGATGACGGTCATCGTCGCCGTGCTCGCCGCGACCAGCACCGGATCTGGGGTGACAATGTCCGTCCGGCAGGCTGCGGGCATGCGAACAGCGACGCCCGCGACGCGCACCCTCGTGGCGCAATGAGGTGCGGAGCGTGCGGCCGGTGGATCGGTCTTACCGAGTCGGCGTCTGGCTGGTCATACTCAGGACTAAGGCCTCCACCCGCGAGGTGCCGATGGACGACCCGAACGACCCGGATAGCCCGGAGAACTTGTCATGGAACTGGGGAAGGCAACCGCAGTTTCGGCCGTTCAGCGGTCGATGGATGCGCGGGCCGCGCGTGCCACCCCCGCCGGGGCCGCCGCCGAGGCCGAGTAAGGCCGAGCGTGAACAGCAACAGCGCGCCGAGGCGCGAGCAGAGCGGCTGCACCTGGCTGGCCTGAGCAGCGCCGGGGTGATCATCATGAGCGTGGTCCTCGGCGCCGTGGTGGTCATGCTGGTGCTGGTGTTGGTAACCCACCATTAAGCCGCGTGGCTACTCGCCAGGGCGCCCGGCTTTACCCAGCTGGACAGAGCGGTCACCGCTACCGGCTAGACCCGGCTTGGGCGACGCGGACATCACTGCCCCGTGCACGGTTCCTCGTCAGCGCGCCGCCTAACGCGGCGCTGCAGGTCAGACGGTCCACCTGCCGTCCGTCGGCGTCGCTACCCTCGGCCGCCTTGTCAACGACATGCCGGAGGGCGAACTGCTCGCCGGGGTAGACAGTCCGCGCGCAGGTCGCGCACGGCGGCGGCAGCTCGGCGGCGGCCCTCGCGCTACCGCCAGCTCCGCGTCGAGCCGACGATGGCGGTGCCGGCGGGCACGTCGTTGGACGCGAGCAGCGTGACGTCGGCGGGCAGGTCGGAGACGGGCACCGACGCAGGCGAGGTCGGCGCGATGCAGGCGATTGTCGACGCCGCTATCGACGCGCGGTTTCAAGATCATGCGAATTTATTGCGCCTAGCCGGGGTTGTAGCGACAAGTGGTATCGGCCGAAGCGCGAGCCGTGGTCTCGGCGGCTTTCTTCACTAGTTCCGCTGGATAACGGTCGGCGGCTGCATCGCGGGGCGGATGCTCCTTAGACCGGTCGGTGAGCGCAGCCAATTGCTGTAGTCGGTCAGGGTGCGCTCCAGCTCACGGCCGTTGACGGTCAGCGTTGGCGCGAATTCGGCATCGTGGGCCACTGGCCAGATTGTCGCCCATCTGCCGAGCGATACGACTAGAGGAGAGGGCGGCGTGAGCCCGAGCCCAGGTCCAGGTATGAACACGAGCAGGGTCAGGTAGTGGTACGTGATCGCGGTGATTGCCGCCGTGCGCTCAATCTCGCCTGGCACAGGCAACGCGGAAGGGCCGATAGCCGGTTGCGCGAGCGCCGTCAGCAGCATGTAGTCAGCAGGATGCCTAGCCGCCCAGACGACCGACCCGCGGATTGTCTGTCCAGCCAGGATCGCCTGACCCATCGCCGTCGTCGCCACTCGCTCGCTCGCCCCGCTGGCAAGCTCGTTCGTGATGGCCATCTTCTCGGCCCACCTCGCAAGCGTCTTGGCGTCCGCCCGAGCGATGGTCTGCGGCTCACCGCATTGTGCCGCCTGGACAAGCGCGAGAAACGGCGGCTTGGCCGGCTCCTCCAGCGTCCGCCCGAGCATCTCGTTGCAGTCCTTGCACACTGCGCGCGTCACCTGGTTCAGAACTGACCGCTTGTTCCGGATTACCGTGAGCGGCGCATCGGAGTACGACCCATCCGCGTGACCGACCAGTCCGAGCGAGCCGTGCCAGCTTTCGTTCGGCAACTGGCCGGCCTGCTTGCGGATCCACTCGGACCAGACGTGCTCGCGCGTGCGCTTGACCACGCCCCGCTGCCAGGCACGGCCGCAGAAGGCGCATTCATCGATCGACTCCACGGAGAGGACGTTATGGCGCGACAGCTATGTGTGCACGCCATTTCCCTTCCGGCGTGACATCGCATCATCAGAGATGCAGCCACCCGCGCTTCGGCCTGGGTGGTCTGCGGTACTAGCTGGTCTTCCGGGCGCGCGGCTTCGGGGCGGCTGGCGTCACCGTGAATACGCCCTTGGTCTCGGCCAGTGTCAGGCCCTCGGCAGCGCGGAGCTTCGCAACCTCGCCTGACCGGGCGGTGTAGTCGGCAACGGTGGTCGAGCAGTTCATTGCGGTGGCTATCTCCGCGAGCTTGACCGGCTCGCCCTGGTGTCCCTTGAGGTAGCCGGCGATCAGCTGGTACCTGTCGGCAACCTTCGTCTTGATGTGCCCCGCGATCTTGATGTGCCCCGCGTTGGTCCGCGCGGGCTGCTTCGCGGTGGTCATCTCGGGCTCCTCTCCAATCGAGCGGTCCTGTACCGCTCCAGGTACAGGAGTACCAGGACGCCTGACCTTATCAAGGATAGAAGCCACTTAGATGGCATATTTTCAACTGTGTGTTCGGGTGCTGCAACTGTTACCGTTAGGGGTAGGCGTTGCTCACCCGAGAGCGCGAAAGCGGCCCCGGCGGCGGGGGCAACCGCCGGACTCCGGGGCCTGACCGGAAACGAGGTCCGGCTATGTCAACCATCCCACCAACGCCTCAACCGCCGCATGCGGAGCAGCTCGACGCGCTGCGACTGGCCTACCCGGCCTGGCACATCAACAGGGCCGCGTTCGGCGGCGTGATGACGGAGTGGAAGTCCGAGAACGGCTTACAGATCCGCGTCGTCCACGGCACCTCGGTGCCCGACTTGCATCGCCGCCTGGAGATCATCGAAGCGGCCCGCGCTGACTCGGAACTCTAGGGCCGGAGACCGAGGCCCCCGGTCTGGCGACGGACCGGGGCTCCTTCTTGCCCTGACTGGGGGCCGGCCGCGCGGGGTCATCGAGGCTGAAATGACGCAGCGGGCGGTGGAGCAGTA